>JAAZLD010000353.1 GCA_012799495.1 Desulfitobacterium sp.
AAATTCATTTAATAAATACCATCCGTCACCTAGATAATGGATGGTATTTATTGGTTTCGCTCGCATTTTCCTAGTAAACATTTTTTGTTAGATTGAAAATCGAGTGAAATTCATCACAAGTATACGAAATATAGGTAATGTTATAAATAAAAATAATATTGAGAAAAATAGATTTCTATATTAGACTGTTCATATGGGACAAATTTTAGAAAGTAAAATGTCTCTAAAATATATAATCAGAGGAGGAAAAAATGGAAAACTCACTTGGTACATTACTGCCTTTATACTCTGTTATTCCTTTTGTGGGTATGCTTTTATCTATTGCTTTAGGCCCCGTATTGTTTCCTAAGTTCTGGGACAATCATTTTGGCAAAGTCTCTTTTGCCTGGGCTTGTATCTTGGCAATACCCCTAATCATTTTTTTTGGCAAGCAGGGTGTGGATGAATTGCTCTTTATCCTCATCGCTGACTATGTTCCATTTATTATTCTTTTAGGAGCCCTTTTTACAGTAGGGGGCGGAATTTTAATTCGTACTACTCTAAAAGGTACTACTGCCGTTAACGTTGGATTTCTTACCATAGGCTCTTTCCTAGCTTCATTGATGGGTACAACTGGTGCAGCCATGCTTTTAATTCGTCCCTTTTTACGAGTAAATAAGCATAGGAAATATAAGGCCTTCCTTGTAATATTCTTTATTTTTACCATTGCTAATGTAGGTGGAAGTCTTACTCCTTTAGGCGATCCCCCCTTATTCCTTGGCTTTTTACATGGGGTTCCCTTCTTTTGGACCTTAAAGCTCTTTTTTCCGATGGTGGTAGTCTTAGCGGCCCTTATGATTTTGTATGTGATCTTTGATCGCTATCATTTAGCCAAAGAAAGAAAAGAAGGAGGATTATCCTCTGAATCTCAAGTAAGTGCTAATTCTGAAAATAATAGCGACACCCTTCCATCAGGGAAAAAAATCGAGATTTTGGGTTTTCAGAACTTTATCTTATTAGCAGTTGTTATAGGTGTAATTATTTTTAGTGGTTCCGTAAAAATGAGTGAGGTTAACATTTTAGGTGTTCAAATGGGATTACAGGATGTAATCCGTAATCTAGTATTAGTTCTGATCATGTTTATTTCCATGAAGATTACCCCTAAATCCTTAAGGGAAGAAAATGATTTTTCCTGGGGTCCTATTTTAGAAGTAACCTATCTCTTCTTCGGGATCTTTATTACTATGGTACCGGCCTTATCGATTCTAAAGGCTGGAGAGGCTGGGAGTTTGGCTTTTATTACTGCAGCAGTGAATAGTCCTGCCCAATACTTCTGGATCACAGGTGCTCTTTCCGGCGTTTTAGATAATGCTCCCACTTATTTGACCTTCTTTAGTACAGCCTTAGGCCAATTCTATCCAGGAATGGCTGAAGCTCAGGCAGTAGCTTTGCTTATTGAAAACCAGTCTACTTATTTATTGGCGATTTCCGCTGGATCTGTTTTCTTTGGAGCAATGACTTATATTGGAAACGCTCCTAACTTTATGGTTCGCTCCATGGCTGAGGAAGCTGGCGTGAAAATGCCTAGTTTCTTTGGTTATATGGTTTGGAGTTTTGCAATTCTACTTCCAATTTACGCTTTAGTGACATTACTATTCTTTATCTAAAGATTATTAATAGAAATTGTTTAATATGAACATTAGGTATTAAAAAGCTCCCGTAGGTGTAACTACACTTTACGGGAGCTTTTTTGAGTTATTGTAAATGCAAAGAGTATATTTTCCAAATCCTATAAATAAACTTAGAGACAAAATCATATACCTAGTAGAAGATATTTGAATCCATCTTTATTTCTTGCTTTATACCAGGAACAACTGTTACATATGGGAACTTTTCTAAGTGGAAATTTGCTCAAAGAAAAAATCGTCAGAAAAGAAGGATTTTTAGAAAAATAGTCGAACATTCATGAGAATTCCTTTTATTCTGAAAAATAGAGACAATTCTTTCTCTGGTATAGTTTGAATATTTCAATATTAACAAGAAATTTAAATATAAATGAGATCAATAAAAAGATCAATAGATTGAGAAAATTTTATTTATTAGAAATATAAAGTAATCGAGAAGGAATTTCGAATTTAATGTCGAATTTGAAATATAGAATTATAAATGAATTTTCAAAATTTTTAAATGTATGCTGGTCATACCAAAGGATGTCTTATGATTTTTAAGGGGGGATGCCTATATAAAAATTAAGTAATAAGACTCAAGGACTCATAGACAGAACTAAAGAACAAAAGTTTGAGGAGGTTTATTAATGAGTACAGGAGTATTAGCATTATTGGCAACTCTACCAATTGTAGTTGTCGGTGTATTCCTAGTAGGATTAAAATGGCCAGCCAGTAGAGCGATGCCTTTATCCTACATTACTGCAGTTGTTTTGGCTCTTTTTGTTTGGAAAGTTCCTGGCGCCCAAGTTGGAGCTGCTACCATCAATGGTCTTGTTTCCGCTATTTCGCTCTTATTCATTATTTTCGGTTCTATTCTCTTATTGAATACCTTGCAAGAAAGTGGCGGTCTGCAAGCTATTCGTTCTAGCTTAACAGGTATTACCCCTGACCGCCGTATCCAAGTTATTATCATAGCTTGGTTATTCGGTTCCTTCATCGAAGGTTCTTCCGGTTTCGGTACTCCTGCAGCAGTAGCTGTTCCCTTACTAGTTGGTCTCGGTTTCCCTGCAATGGCAGCAGTTGTGGCAGGTATGATGATTCAAAGTACACCTGTTTCCTTCGGTGCTGTTGGAACACCGATGTTAGTTGGTGTTGGAACAGGATTGAGAACTGCTGAAACTGAAGCTTATGGTCAAGCTTTAGGCTTTGGCGACTGGTATGAATTTATTGGTTTCGGTATCGCTAATAAAGTTGCTTTATTACACTTCTCTGGTGGTATCTTAATGCCTTTATTAGTTGTTGCTTTCATGACCAAATTCTTTGGTAAAAACAAATCCTTCAGTGAAGGTATTGCAGTATGGCCTTTCGCCATCTTTGCAGCTTTGGCAATGACCGTTCCTTATCTCATCGTGGCTAACACTCTTGGACCTGAATTCCCCTCCATGTTTGGTGGTTTAATCGGTCTAGCAATTGTGGTATTTGCAGCTAAAAACGGTTTCCTTATGCCTAAGGGTCCTGCTTGGGATTTTGAAGACAAATCCAAATGGGATCCCGAATGGACTGGTACTGTTGAAATTAAAAATATTGATGCCAAGACTCCAATGAGTGGATTCGTTGCTTGGACTCCTTATGTATTAATCGGTTTAACTTTAGTTGCCACCCGTATGATCACTCCTTTGACTAGTGCTTTAAAGAGTGTTAAGTTTTCCTGGAGCAATATCTTTGATACAGGAATTAACTCCTCCTGGGAAATCCTCTTTTCACCAGGAACTGCGTTCATCTTCGTTGCTTGCATTACCTTCTTTATCCACAAAATGGATGCACCTGCCTTTGGACGCGCTTGGAAAAGTTCTTTCAAAACAATGTTAGGTGCAGGTTCCGCCTTGATCTTCACAGTTCCCATGGTTCAAGTATTCATGAACTCTGGTGGTGGAGCATTAGGATATGACCAAATGCCTATCGTACTAGCTGATGCAGTTGCTAATTTGGCAGGTTCCGTATATCCTCTCTTTGCACCTCTCGTTGGTGGATTGGGTGCCTTCGTTGCTGGTAGTAACACTGTTTCCAACATGATGTTCTCCTTATTCCAATTTGGTGTGGGAGAAAGAATTGGTGTTGATCCTACTTGGGTAGTTGCTCTCCAAGCTATTGGTGGAGCTGCTGGTAACATCATCTGCGTGCACAACGTAGTTGCAGCATCTGCAGTTGTTGGTCTTCTTGGTAAGGAAGGTTTGGTCATCCGTAAAACTATTTGGCCATTCCTCTATTATGCCTTCCTCCCAGCAGCTGTTGGTTACTCCATAATTTACACATCAACTCAAGGTATCTTCAACCTAGGTACCATCATTGCAGCACTTATCTACTTGGCTGCAATTGTGGTTATCGCTACCAATAGAAGTAGATTAGCTAAGCTTCCTCCAATCGATAGCAACAAAAACGTAGGAGCTTAAGAAGAATTTCTAGAATAAGAGTAAGAGCGAGCCATAAATAACAATTTGGAACTATAGTGTAGAGCTAAATCTCCCCTTGGGTAGATGCCTGATTGCATAATTCAGGCTCACTCAAAGGGGAGATTTTTTTAAAGATTATGATTTTTTGGGTAACGCAAGGCTGCATCTAGGTAAACATATTTCTCGTCTTTTGCCTGGCGGACCATTCCTACAATGCCGGGATCATTGATTTCCTCTAAATATTTCTGGACAAAACTCTGATAGGCTCTTTCATTCCAAGGATCAGGATAATGGGCCATCTGTTCTAGATAAACTGAGATGGGAATTCGCAAGCGTCTATGAAAAACTTGTAAGGTGGTAGCTGAAACATCTTCAACTTCAATGGACTCAATAATATTCATACTTTGACCTCCCCAAGAGTATAGTTTACAATATTATTTAGTATCTTCCCAAAAACCTTCCATCTTTATCAATTGAAGGAATGGATCTTAAGAGGGGGAAAGGAAATATTGAAGGAAAACACTCAAATACCTGGAAATGCAGGTGATTCTGAAAACAACTCAGATTTAGAGAATGATTCTGCTATAAACCAAAGGCAGCTAGATTGGAAGGATTTACTATTAGTTATAGCAGGTATTGCCATTATTTATTTTGGTGTAGGGTATATATTTATCTGGCTGGGAAGTTGGTATACTTATGAACGAGTATTGCTTTATCTTAACGCCTTTGCAACTCAAGCTTTTTTTCTTATTTTAATCCTCATAATTATGAAAATTCGCCGCTGGAAATGGCGGGATTTCGGTTGGAAACCAGTTCAAGAGGGATATATGGGCAAAGTGGCTACCCTGTATATTCTTGCTTGGATAATAAATATAATGTATGTGGCCTTTATTGTTTCAAGAGGTTTCACTCCTCCAGAAACTGATGCTTATACTAAATTACTAAGTAATAATACTTTAATTACCCTGATTTTGAATTTTATTTTAGCGGGAATTTTAGCTCCTATTATTGAAGAAACTTTATTTCGGGGAGTTATATTTGGAAGTTTACAAACTTATATGGGAAAATGGACGGCTGCAGCAGTTTCAGCAGCGGTCTTTTCAGGGTTACATCTACAAGCCTATGGTTTTTTCCCTCGTTTTGTTTTAGGAATACTTCTGGCTTATCTTTATATAAGATACAAATCAATTAAACCTGCCGTAGCCCTTCATGCTACAAATAATATTATGGCTTTGCTATTGGTGCTATTCGTGGAAGGAATTTGACCATTTTCTAGATATTCTGAGTATTATCGGCATATTTTATTGTTAGACTTAGTGACATTATGATATAATTAAATGTCCGTAAAGATTGAAAAATGAGGGTGTGAAGGTGAAGAATACATATCAAATCGCCATTGATGGTCCAGCTGGAGCTGGAAAAAGTACCATAGCTAAGGCTATCGCCCGAAGATTAGGCATCCTTTATGTTGATACTGGGGCTATGTATCGAGCTATCGCTTATAAAGCTAATACATTGAATTTGCCCTTAGATCAGGAGCAAACTATTTCGGATATGGCTTGGAATACGGATATAGTCCTAAAAAATGGTGAAGATGAACGTGTTCTCTGTGATGGAAAAGATGTAACAGAGGAGATTCGCAGTCCTGAGGTTACTAGAGCTGTATCTATTATTGCAGCTTACCCTAAGGTGCGAGAGCGTTTAGTGGCGATCCAACGGCGAAAAGCCCAGGAAAAATCAGTAGTGATGGATGGCCGAGATATAGGCACCTATGTTTTACCTCAAGCAGACCTAAAGATCTTTCTGACTGCATCTCTAGAAGAAAGGTCTAAGCGCCGTTGGCTAGAGTTACAGCAGAGAGGAAAAAAGCAATCCCTGGAATCTGTTCAGGAAGATATAATAAATCGAGATCGTCTTGATCGAGAACGAAAGGTTTCCCCATTAGTACCTGCAGATGATGCTTATATTCTTGATACAACAGGTTTGTCTATAGAGGAAATTGTTGAGGATATTGTTAATAATTTAAAAACTAAGGTTAACCTTTAAGGAGAAAGTTATGAGCCTTTACCAAGTTTTGAAAAGACTCTTTCGTTTGCAATTTCGGATTATGAGATGGCAAGTATATGGTGAAGAAAACTTCCCCTCTGAAGGGGCAGCAATATTGGTTAGTAACCACGTTAGCATGTGGGATCCTATAGTTGCAGGCTGTAGTGTTCCACGGAATGTATCCTTCATGGCTAAAGAAGAATTATTTCGCAATCCTCTTTTAGGAAAACTTTTTCGTACCCTAGGTGCTTTTCCTGTTAAACGAGGGCGGGGAGATACAAGTGCTATTCGTAATTCCCTTAAAGTCCTTCGCAATGGACAGGTCTTAGGTTTATTTCCTGAGGGGACTCGTTCTAAAACGGGAGATTTGCAAAAGGGTTTACCGGGAATGATATTACTAATGGAGAAAAGTAAAGCTCCTATTGTCCCTGTTCGAGTTAATGGTACAAAGAATTTTCTTACACGAGGTTGGGGCAATATCGAAGTAATCATTGGCAAACCTATTACCCCTGATGAATTAAAAGCTCCAGCTCATATCAAGAACCGTCGTGAATGGGCTGCAGAAAAAGTTATGGAAGCTATCCATGAACTAAAACCGCCGAAAAAGGATAACAAATCTTGAATTTTTTTCATCAGTGGGGGTAATTTAATTCTAATGAAGGATTTTTGAGAAATTTAGCGAATTTTATGCGTAATGCAGTTAAGGAGGGGCAAGCTTGAAAATTATCCGGGCGGAAAAAGCCGGATTTTGCTTTGGTGTAAAGCGAGCCTTAGATATGGCAGAGCGAACGGCACAATCTTCAAGGACAGCTTCCTTAGGTCCTCTCATTCACAATAAGCAAGTGGTGGAACGGATGGAGGAACAGGGAGTTCGTGTGGTTACAAATGTAAAAGAAGCACAACAAGGAGATACTTTAATTATCCGTTCTCATGGAGTACCACCGGAGGTTTATGAAGAAGCTAAAGGCTGTCAGGTTCAAGTAGTAGATGCAACTTGTCCATTTGTCCAGAAAGCCCAGCGTTTAGCAGCCGAATCATCTCAGACAAGCCAAGTTATTGTTGTAGGTGATCGGAATCATCCTGAAGTTCAGGGAATTTTAGGATGGGCAGGAGGAAATGCCATAGCTATCGAAACTTTAGAGGAAGCTAAAGAACTTCCTTTTTATGAAAAGCTCTCTGTATTGGCTCAAACTACCCAACCGGCAGCTAACTTTCAATCAATTGTTAAGGAATTAAAAAATCACAGTAATGAATTGAAGGTTCATAATACCATTTGTAATGCCACATCAGAACGACAAACTGTTGCCAGGGAATTAGCTGGTAAGGTAGATGTGATGATCGTTGTAGGTGGAAAAAATAGCGCTAATACCCGGAAACTTGCAGGTATTTGCTCTGAACAAACTACAACTTATTTGATAGAAACTGCAGATGAATTGGATCATAACTGGTTTAAAGGGGTAAAAACAGTCGGCTTAACTGCCGGAGCCTCTACACCAGATTGGATTATTGAGGAGGTTTATAGGAAGATGTCGAACATGGAAAACAATGAAGTTAACGAAATGATGAATATGGAGGATTGGGCAGATAATCTACAAAACCTGCACCGGGGAGCCTTGGTAACAGGTACTGTTGTTAAGATAGCTCAGGATGAAGTATTTGTGGACTTAGGCTGGAAATCTGAAGGGGTTATTTCCCTTAGAGAACTAAGTGTAGATGCTGAAGCAAACCCAGAAGATCTTGTAGCAGTAGGGGATAAGATCAGTGCCGTTGTCTTGCGAGTGGAGAATGAAGAAGGTAATCCTGTACTTTCTAAACGTCGTGCTGATGAAATAGCAGCTGCGGATCGCCTTAAGGAACTAGCGGAATCTGGCGAGGAAATTGAAGGAAAAGTTGTCAATGTAGTTAAAGGCGGCTTAATCGTGGATGTGGGTATGCGTGGTTTTGTACCGGCTTCCCAAATTCAACTTCATTATGTGGAGGACTTGAACCAATTTAAAGGTGAAACCCTCCGTTTGCGGGTTATTGAATTTGATCCTTCCAAACGCCGGGTAGTTCTTTCCCAAAAAGTGATTCTTTTAGAAGAACAAGAAGAAAAAAGAAAACATCTCTTTGAAACTCTCCAAGAGGGAGATGTAGTAGATGGTGTAGTTAAGAGATTAGCTCAATTTGGTGCTTTTGTGGATATAGGTGGTGTAGATGGACTCCTCCACGTTTCTGACATTGCTTATTCCCGGGTAAAACATCCATCCGAATACGTTAATCCAGGGGATGAAATCAAAGTCCAAGTTCTCAATGTAGATCAGGAGAGAGAAAGGATTTCTTTAGGGCTGAAGCAACTTAAGCCTAGTCCTTGGGAAAGTGTTGGAGAGAAATATCCTGTTGGCGCTATAGTATCAGGTGAAGTAGCCCGGATTGCACCCTTTGGGGCCTTTGTTCAACTGGAAGATGGTGTTGATGCTTTGATACATATTTCCCAGTTAGCTAATCGAAGAGTTAACAAAGTGGAAGATGTAGTTCAAGTAGGGGATGTTGTTCAAGCAAAGGTAATAGAATGCTTACCAGAAGATAAGCGTATAAGTTTAAGTATTAGAGAAGCCTTATCAGAAATCCAGGCAAAAGAAGATGCCGAGTTATTGGCAAACCAGCCAGAGACACCTCAAGTAACAATAGGAGATGTTGTAGATACAGAAACTGTTGAAACAGAAGCTGTAGAGTCAGAGGCTGTAGAATCAGAAACTGTTGAGTCTGAAGTTGTTGAATCTGAAAATATAAAATCCGAGACTGAAGACTCAAAAAGTGATGAGGAAGGAACAGAAGCCTAAATAATTTTGGACAGGGATGACTTCTTGCAACTTTGCAGGAAGTCATTTGCTGTCCATAGAATATACTTGGGACAGAGTAAAGTGAGGGATTACCAGTGCCCAAAAAACAAAGCAAAAAAACCTTTCTGAATTTTCCTAAGCCAAAACATGAGGTTGATTTTTATTTATTATTTTCTGTCTTGGCAATATTGGCTTTTGGTATGATTATGGTTCTAACAGCTGGATCGGTACGAGGTTATAGTGCAACCCAAAACTCTTTTCATTATGCTATCCAACAAGGGAAATGGGTGATTTTAGGGGGTATAGGAGCCTTTATCATGACGAGGATCCCCTATCATTTCTTAAAAAAATTTGCCGGTATCGGGATTGTTATAACCTATATATTATTGTTTTTGGTTTTAAGTTCCGATATGGCTATAGAGTCACAAGGGGTAGCTCGTTGGTTAAATATAGGTCCTATAGGCATTCAACCTTCAGAAATCGCTAAATTGACTTTGGTGCTTTTTTTAGCCAATTATTGTGCCCAATATTTTGTAAAGAGTATCAAAGATGTAATTTTACCCGTAATAGTTGTACTTCCTATTTTGGCTTTAGTTTATAAGCAGCCCGACCTGGGGACTACTATGGTTCTTCTCTTAACCACAGCTGCAATTTTGTGGCAAACGGGAGTAGCCACAGGTTGGTTCTTACTAGCTATCCCTGTCTTAGGAGTTCCTTTGGCTTATTTGGTTTATAATACTCCCTATCAATGGAACCGCATTCTTGCTTGGTTGGATCCATGGCAATACTATTCAGGATTAGGTTACCAAATTGTTAATGCGGAGATTGCCTTTGGTTCAGGTGGAATATTTGGCGTAGGGTTAGGCCGTAGTATGCAAAAATTCGGTTATTTGCCGGAAACATATACAGATATGATCTTTGCTTTAGTAGGAGAGGAATTAGGGTTAATTGGAACCTTGCTTTTAATATGTTTATTTGTCTTTTGTTATGGACGAGGTTTTTATATTGCCAGGCAATGTTCTGATTTTTTTGGCAGATTCCTAGCTTTTGGTCTGACCTTTAGCTTGGCAATCCAAACGGCTATAAATCTGTCTGTAGTAACGGGAGTCCTTCCTGTTACTGGAATTACCCTCCCTTTAATTTCTTACGGGGGAAGTTCCTTGATAATTACCCTAATGGAAATTGGTATATTGTTGAATATTTCTAGGTATTGTAAGATTTCTTCGCCAAAACTCCCCTTCTTTTCTACCCGTCAGATTGAAGGAGAGACTTAAGGGGAATAATAGGGAAAGTCAAGCAAGAGGAGGCGATAGGCTTGATTTTTCCTATTGGAGAATGGTTATTGTTCAGTATAGGGATACTTGCTTGGTTAGATGAAGCTATTCCTAAGAGTTTGCGGATCTTGCCCCTCTCTTGGTTAGGGGGCTGGATATTTGAATATTTTTTTTCCTTTTCCTCCACTTGGAACTGGTTTTTTCCTAGGATCTTTGTTTTGTTGATTATAGGAGAAATAGCCTGGAGGAATCTGTCTGAGAGAAGGATTATACCCATGTTTTTAGCAGGGGGAATTCTTGTAATTCAAGATCTTTTTTTGCTGAATGAACCTGGTATATTTCCCTATGATCAGTGGTTTTTCGCTTTTTTATTTGTCCTCATTGCTTATTTAAGTTCAACTAATTTATGGGGAATGGTTCTAGGTATTACCGGTGGGTTATTGTGGAGTAGTTTTGCGACCATGTTTTTATTTAATGGGGTAGTTAATTATTATGAATTTCCTAATAACTTTTTGTGGCATTACTCTTTTGCCGTTGTCGGTGGATTATCCCTTTTGAAATTCATTTTAGGTACATTACGGGAATCCATAGCAGATGAGGAAAAGTTGCTAAGAGAGGATGACTGATTTGAAAGGTTTAGTGGTTGCAGGTGTAGAACCAGGTTCTATAGGTGAAGAAGTAGAAATTCTGCCTGGGGATCGGATTTTGGCTGTAGATGGGCAAGAAGTACAGGATATTATTGATTTTCAGTTTTTGACAGCTGATGAAGAATTTACTCTTCTTGTGAAAAAAGAGGATGGTGAAGTCTGGGAGATAGAGATTGAGCGCTCTTTTGATGAGGAATTAGGTTTGGAAATTCAGGCTGTAAGTTCCCATGGGTTAAAACTATGTAAAAACAATTGTGTGTTTTGCTTTGTTTCCCAAATGCCTAAGGGAATGCGCAAAAGCCTTTATGATAAAGATGATGATTATCGCTTATCTTTGACACAGGGGAGTTTTATTACCTTATCAAACTTAAATGAGGAAGAATTTGCGAGAATTATTAAGTTACATCTTAGTCCTCTCTACATATCTGTTCATGCTTGGGATAGGGATGCACGGATACGTTTAATGAAAAATCCTCAAGCAGGAGATCTACAAGACCAGCTTAGAGAACTGGCTAAGGCTGGAATTACAATCCATTCCCAAATTGTTTTGGTACCAGGTTATAATGATCAGGAGATTTTAGAGGAAACAGTTCGTGAGTTAGGGAAGCTCTATCCGGCTGTTCAATCTATAGCAGTAGT
>JAAZLD010000034.1 GCA_012799495.1 Desulfitobacterium sp.
AACTCAGCAATATATTTTACTTCTGTCCCATCTTCGCTAATTATCCCCTGAGAACCTTGATACTGGCTGTCTCCCATGAAACCACCCAGATACATAAATGGAGAAATTGCTTCATCTGCTTTACCTTCAGGGTCCTTGACAGTATAAAAAAGCAGGAGCTGATTTTCATCCAACATCACATAATCCACAGTTAAAGTAATCCCATTTTCAAAGGTATGGCTTTTGCCGATGAGCTGACCTTTCCCTTGATTATTTAACTCCCGTAAGGGGCCGCTCATAACTTCCTCATAACCGAAAAGCTGTTTGCCATAAGAAGCGATAGCATTGTAATTTGTTCCTATTAACAAAGCGAAAATTATTAATATAGCAATCCTGAGAAAGGGGCGTCGATAAAAAGGTATTGACTTATTAGGGCTTTTATCCAAGGTTTTAGGGTTTTTGTCTAAGGCTGCCCTTAATCTACTTTCCATTTCCTCAGGTACTTGAATTTGTTGGAGTTTTTCTTTTTCTTTAGCCCATAGTTCTTCCATATCACTCATAACCAGCCACCCCCAACCTTTCTCTTAGTTTTTTTAGTCCTGTGTGGATCCGAGATTTTACTGTACCTAAAGGTATCTCCAAGATTTGGGCAATTTTTTCATACTCCATATCTAGTAGAAAGCGTAAACGTAGTACCTCTTGATACTTTGGATTAAGTCCCGAGAGATGGCTTTCAAAAGCTATCAGATCATCTTGTTCACTAAAAGACTCTACATAAGCTTCCTCTGGCAATTCTTTAAAGGGTATGACCTTTTTCTTTTTCCGTAAACTACCCTTACAACAATTAACTAAAATAGTATTACTCCAGGAATAAAAAGCCTCAGCTTTTTTCAAGCGATGGATATTCTCATAAACTTTAAGAATCATATCCTCCAAAACATCCAGAGCATCCTCAGGGTTTTTCATAAAAGCATAGGCTAGATGATAATAATCCTCTTTCTGCTCCATGATCAACTCCAAAAGAGCTTCTTTATCTCCTTTTTGGGCCCTTTTGACTTTTTCATGAAAGTTCTTTTCCACTTTGCCACCTCTCTTCTATAAGTAAGAGTAATATGGAGGGCAAAAAGTTCGCAAAAACTGCTTGAATTTTACTAGAAAATAAAATTAAAACAACCTCTACCTTAAGAATAACAGGTAAGGTTGTCATTTTTAAAGATAACTTCTAGAGCTCTAGATATAATTGTTTACTTATTTCTTTAAAACCATTCTTTAAATAGAATTCCAAGGCTTTTTGGTTAAAGGTATAGACATCGAGCTCGATTCGATTAATATTTTTGCCTTTGGTCCATTTACTAACTTCCTGTAATAATAAAGAGCCAATTTGATTTCCTTGGTACTCTTTTTTTACCACAAGACTATTAATCTGGACCCATTCCCTTTTCTTAAACACCGGAAAACTAGATGATTTAAGGACATGACTTTCAACAAAGCCTACAATCATTGAATCCTTTGTGGCAACTATAAGGGCCTGATCTTGATCTTGGATTATTTCAGCAATATATTTTTTGGCCCTAGGATAATCTTTAGGTTTAACGAATAGCTCAGGATGATTTTCTATGTGCAATGTGTCTAATTCCCAATAAATATCGCAGAGAGCTTCATAATCTTCGATTTTAGCTTTTCTTAGTTGAATATTCATGATTTTTCAACCTTCTTCATGTTTGTTACAGACCCTTAGTTCCTCATGAGCTTTTTCCCTTTTCCTTTGGATCTCTTTCCAGCGTTCTAGGTAGACCTGCCAACTGTAGGGATGAAATAAACTCACCAATGAATAATCCTTAGGATTCACTATTTTACTGGAAGCTCCAGCTCCTAAGCCAAGGACTGTTTGGTATTCTTCCATAATCCCAATATTATAACGGCATTCCAGGCCGGCTTTAGCAAAACCTATATTCTCCAGATTCCCGGAAATATGCTTTTGACGATAGAGATAATAGGGGACCATGTCCATCTTGCGAGCACTATTCAGGACTGCTTCCTGCATAGCCTCCAGTTCTCTACTTAGGTTTTGAGTTAAGCCTTTTTCATGTTCTTTTGAACCACGTTTAATTGCTAAGGTGTGGGTGGTTAGGTTATCAGGCTCTAATTCCTCCATGACGACCTTGAGGGTTTTTTGGATGTCCGCAAGATTCTCCCCAGGTAAACCGATAATCAAATCCATATTGATGATCCAACCTGGAATCTTTTGAGCAAGGTCATAGACCTTTAAGATATCCTCTACAGTATGGGCACGACCAATGCGCTGGAGGGTATGATTATGCATAGTCTGGGGGTTAATACTTATTCGGTTAACTCCACTTTCCCGAAGAAGTAAAAGTTTTTCCTGGGTTAGGGTATCTGGGCGCCCTGCTTCAACAGTGAATTCCAGTTCTTGATTATACTCCTGTTTGTACTTCTGTTTGTACTCTTTTTTATACTCTTTACTATACTCATGACTGTACTCTTGGCTGTAATCCTGGCTGTAATCCTGACTGTATTTCTCAATAGTAGAGGTGGTAGACATGGCTGGAGGGGAATTGATTGTTGGTATGTTTTGACCTATTACATTGATTAGGGAGCTGATTTCCGAATTATTCAGAATAGTGGGGGTTCCTCCACCTATATAAATAGAGTCAGCAAATAACCCTTCTTCCCTCATCCATTCTCCGGTAACCCTGATTTCCTCTCCTAACCCCTTTAAATATTCCACTAAGGGCTCACGACCCTTACTTAGGGAATAAGCGGGGAAAGAACAGTATGAACACCTTGTGGGGCAGAAGGGTATCCCTATATAAACTGCAACAAGATTAGGATGGGATTTCATTCTTTTCACAAAAGGGTCTTGAATAGATACCACTTCTTGGAGCAACTGAGCTTTATCGTCACGTATTAAGTAAAAATCCCGAAGAGAGCCCTTTCTTTCTTTTGCTGAGTATCCTTCATCAGTTAAGCGGTGAAGGACTTTACTGGGGCGGATACCTGTAAGGGTTCCCCAAGGTGGTCTATGACCGGTGACCTGAGCAAGCAAAATAATAAGCCCACGTTTTAATAAAAGTCTCTTCTTGGTTTCCCTTCCTACGTAGGGATGAGCTAGCATGGACTTTATTTTTTCCTCATTTAGGCTAATAGAGACTTCAGCCAGCTCGGGATATTCCTTAGGGTTATCGTTAGAGCAATTCATTGAACTTTTCAATGAAAAACTACCCCGAATCTTCCAAGGGTGTTCAGGATAATAGACATCTATAAGAATAATTCCCTCAACCTTACTCTCAGCTTCTTTTTCATTTTCTTTTACTAATTCTTTTTCTTCTTCCACTTCTACTTGACCTTGAGGAAAAAAAGCTCTAGTTAAGGAAAGTCCCGCTGCCAGGTCGGAGCGGGATAAAGTGTCACTTCTTAACATTATTTTCATTGTAAAAACGGATTAATCCGCTTTTCCCTCCCAATTGTACTTTCTGGTCCATGGCCAGGATAAACTATTGTATCATCAGGTAAGTTTATCAACTTTTCCTTAATGGATTTAATCAGTTCATCGTAGGAACCTCCAGGCAGATCTGTCCGTCCAATGGAACCTTGGAAGAGAGTATCCCCACTTATTAGTCCATCAGGAGTTAAAAAACATACTCCACCCTTAGTATGTCCAGGTGTAGATAGAACTTTTAAGGAAAGATTGCCAACTTGAATTACTTGACCATCTTCTAAGAGAAAATCAGGGTCTTTTAGTTCGAAAGTTCTTCCTAGCATAGAGGATAAATTCATATTCCCATTGGTGAGCATATCGGCATCCTGGGAGTGAATTCCCACTTTAGCACCTGTTGCCTCCCGGAGCTTATCTACAGCCCCGATATGATCCCAGTGACCATGAGTCAAAAGGATATATTCTACTTCTACACCTTTATCTTCAATCCACTTTTTCAAGGCTTCACTATTGGCTCCAGGATCAATTACTACAGCCTTTTTAGTTTCAGGGCAGCTAAAAATATAACAATTAGCACCAATAGCTCCTACTGGACGATAATCGATCATATATACTCCCTCCGTAATCCCTTTATTTTAATTAAAAATTCTTCTCACTATCTAAAAGTAAGGTTACAGGTCCATCATTGATCAGCTCTACTTGCATATCCGCTTGAAAGATTCCCGTTTCCACTTTAATGCCATACTCTCCCATATAGGTTACAGCTTGGTCAAATAAATCTTTTGCTTTTTCAGGTGGAGCAGCACTGGAAAAGCTTGGCCGTCTTCCTTTGCGGCAATCTCCGTATAAGGTAAACTGAGAAACCATAAGAATTTCTCCCTTTACATCAAGGACTGAGCGATTCATTTTACCCTCTTCATCCTCGAATATCCGTAAACCTACAACTTTTTCTACCAGCCAACGGCAATCCTCTTCTCCGTCATTCTCCCCCACACCCCATAAAACTAACAAACCTTTTTCTATTTTTCCCACAACTTCTTTATCCACTGTTACTGAAGCTTTGCTCACTCGTTGTACAACACAGCGCACTTTACCGTCCTCCTAAATGGACCCTTTCCACTGATGTTACATCCTTGATTCTACGAATCTTCTGCATAACATTATATAAATGACCTAGGTTACGAATCTCAATTCTTAACTGAATATGAGTTATTTTATCCTTACCTACCCGGGCATTGATGGCTAGAATATTTGTTCTAGTCTCTACAACAGAATTCATGATATCCGTCACTAACCGGGGACGATCAAGGGCAAAAATCTCTAAATCCACTGGATAAATGGATTCTACCTCAGTATCCCAAATCACTTCTACTAAGCGTTCTTGCTCTTCTTTAAGATGAGCCCGGATATTATCGCATTCCCGGCGGTGGATGGAAACACCTCTTCCCCTGGTAATATATCCTACGATATCATCCCCAGGCAAAGGGTTACAACAACGAGAAAAACGAATTAATATATTATCAATACCTTTAACTCGAACTCCCTGACTAGCCTTACCATAGGTAGTTGAAGTTTTTCCTTCCCCTTGTTGGAGAGCTTCTAATTTTAGCCTTTCTCTTTCTTCTTTCGTCAGATCTTCTTTGATGCGCATAATAACTTTGTTGATAGTAACGGCACCATCTCCTACAGCTGCAAAAAGATCTTCTAAAGCAGAGAAATTATAAGACTTGGAGATTTTCGTAATTATTTCGGACTTAAACACCTCAGCAGGCTCTAACCCTAATTTACGAATCTCTCGTTCCAAAATCTCCTTACCTCGGGACATATTTTCTTCCCGTTTTTCTTTTCTAAACCAACTACGAATCCGGCTTTTGGCTTGAGATGTTTTAACAAAGTTCAACCAATCCCTGCTGGGTCCGTTGCTTTGTTTGGAAGTAAGGATCTCCACAATATTACCATTACTTAATTTAGTATCTAAAGGAACTATACGATTATTGATCTTTGCTCCTACACACTGATGGCCTACATCTGTATGAACCCGATAAGCAAAATCCACAGGGCAAGACCCAGCTGGAAGTTCCACTACATCCCCTTTAGGTGTAAATACAAAAACTGTATCGGCAAAAAGGTCAATCCTGAGTGATTCCATAAATTCTCCCGCATCTTTGGAATCATGCTGCCATTCTAGCATTTGGCGCAGCCAAGATAACTTTTCCTCGAAACTACCTGAGGCAGCCCTACTGCCTCCTTCTTTGTATTTCCAATGGGCAGCAATACCGTACTCTGCAGTACGGTGCATTTCCCAAGTGCGGACCTGGATTTCAAAAGGCTCACCGTGAGCACCTACTAAAGTTGTATGAAGGGATTGATACATATTAGGTTTGGGCATCGCTATATAATCTTTAAACCGTCCTGGAACTGGTTTCCACATAGTATGAACAATGCCTAAAGCACCATAACAGTCATTAACTGAATCTACGATTACCCTAATAGCTGTTAAATCATAGATTTCACTTAATTCTTTGTGTTGGGTGATCATCTTCCGATAAATGCTATAAAAATGCTTGGGACGGCCGGCAATATCCGCTTTAATACCCACTTCTGCTAGGCGGTTGCGTAGTATATCGATTATCTCATTAATTTGTTCTTCACGCTCAGCACGTTTAACCGCAATTCCTTCAGATAAATCACGGTACTCTTGGGGCTTAATATAGCGAAAAGCTAGATCTTCCAATTCCCATTTAATACGGAAGATCCCTAAGCGGTTAGCTAAGGGAGCAAAAATCTCCAAGGTTTCTTGGGCAATCTCCTTTTGTTTGTGAGGTGTGTGGTAGTCAAGAGTACGCATATTATGCAAACGATCCGCTAGTTTAATTAAAATTACCCGAATATCCTTAGCCATAGCTAAGAACATTTTCCGTAAATTCTCTGCCTGGAGTTCTTCCTTGCTCTTATACTCAATTCTTCCTAATTTTGTTACCCCATCTACCAGTAACGCTATGTGAGGACCGAATTCCTTCTCAATATCCTCCAAGGTATATTCCGTATCCTCTACCACATCATGGAGAAAAGCAGCAGCAATAGTGGCTTCATCCATTTCTAATTCTGATAGGATCTTGGCAACTTCTAAAGGATGCTGAATATATTCATCTCCAGAATTGCGCAGCTGCCCACGGTGTGCTTCTTCCGCAAAGGAATATGCTTTTTCCACCAGCTTGATCCCTTTCGGAGAGGCCTTATGAAGTTTTTCCATGAGCTCGCTAATCGACATGAAAC
>JAAZLD010000354.1 GCA_012799495.1 Desulfitobacterium sp.
TAATCAATATAAACCCTCTTTCTTTTAAGTTTGAAAAAAGCTAGCATATATTATATTCTCTTATAAGTGGTAAAAATAAATTCAACTTCTGCTGTATTTTAGATATAATCTATGGTTGAGCTTTCTAGACATTGGTAACTTGTTCCTATAAAATATAACATGATTTTTGGGGAACTGAAAATACTTTTACAAGGTGGAGGAGAATGATTAATTTTAAAGAAGTCGAGATAAAAGATAAGAAATGGATCGAAACTTTATTAACAACTGCTGATTTACGTGCATCTCACCAAAATTTCGGCAATATATTTGCTTGGAAAGAGGTATTTAATTACCAAGTAGCTCAAGTCAATGACTACTTTGTATTGAAAGGTTTAATAGAAGAAGGACCATATTACTTTTTCCCAGCTGGTGAAGGAGAGGTCTTACCCGTCTTGGAAAAGTTAAGAGAAGATGCTGAGAAAAATAATCACGATTTTGTTATGTTGGGGCTTTCTCCTGAAAATGTAGAAACCCTTAAGGAGCTTTATCCGGAAAAATTTGAATTCAAAGAGATGCGGGATAGCTTTGATTATGTTTACTTGATTGAGAAAATGGCTAATCTTAGAGGCCGAAAGATGCAAGCTAAGAGAAATCATATCAACCGCTTTGTAGCCAATAATGAATGGGCTTTTGAATTAATTAATCCCGATAATTTAGCTGAATGTTGGGAGATGAACTTAGAGTGGTGCAGTCGAAATGATTGTAATGATGATCCTAACCTAGCTGCTGAGGCTTGTGCTGTATTGCGAAATTTTGAATACTTTAAAGAACTGGAGTTAGAAGGTGGGTTAATCCGGGTGGACGGGAAAGTCATTGCCTTTACCATGGGTGAACGCCTTAATTCCGATACATATATTATCCATGTGGAAAAGGCTTTTGGTGAGATTCAAGGAGCCTACCAAATTATCAATCGGGAGTTTATCCGCTGGGTTAATGAAACATATCCGGAGTTAGTATATGTGAATAGGGAAGAGGATATGGGCTATGAAGGATTGCGTAAGGCCAAATTATCCTATCGTCCTGATATGATGATAGAAAAATACTCCGCAAGATACTTTGGTTAATTACCCGGAGGTAGTTATGAAAAATATTAGACTTGCTGAAATAGAAGATATTCCAAGGCTCAATGAAATTTGGGCCTTATGTTTTGGGGATGGAGAGAAATTTAGAAATTTTTATTTTCGGGAAAGATTCCAACCTAAGCAAACCTTGGTTTATCTCATTGATGACCTTATAGTAGCTATGCTGACTATGATTCCCGTGAACTTGTGGCAGGAAGAGGAAAGCCTTCCTCTTTCAATGTTTTACGCTATCGCTACTCACCCCGAGTACCAACAGCGAGGAATAGCAACAAAGCTTATGGATTATGCCACTGACTATCAAAAGAGCAGGGGAACACGGGGTATAGTGATAGTGCCAGCTTCAGGTGACCTTTTTCCCTTTTATCTAAGACAAGGATATGAGGAATTTTTTGCAATTCGGGAAAAAGTTTGGGAGAAGGAAAAAGAGCAAGGGGAAGCTACCCCGGGTTTCTCCCAATCTATTCCTGGGTGTAAGATAGAGCCTATTACTCCTAAGGAGTATAATGAAATTCGCAATAAATATGTTCAGGAGAATTTTTTAGTTTATCGAGATGAAGAAGTGGCTTACCAAAAGAGTATCTCTCGCTTTTCCGGAGTAGATATTTATAGTTTGAATATCCAGGAAGTTACCGGTTGTGCAGCTGTGGAACGGCTAAATGAAGATACTTTCTTATTTAAGGAACTATTACTTCCACCGGAATTGGTGGATATAGGGATTAAAGGAATAGGAGAAATTTTGAGAGGAAGGAAATTTCTAATTCGTACTCCTATCATTGCTAGCGAGAAATGGGATGAAAGCTGTCGTCCTTTTGGGGTTTTAAAATGGCTAACTGAGGGAAAAGATAAGGAGCGAAATATTGGGAAGTCTTATGGTTACTTAGGACTTGCCTTTGACTAAAAATGTAGACTAGGCCTTCACTTTTTTACTTGTGAAAGCCTAGTTTACTTTGATTTATAGTCCTTTTAGTGTAAGATAATAGCGTATTAGTAATAAGAAAAATGTTAATTAAGTCGAGAATGGAGCTGAGAGAATGACTGTTCGTATTTTGACAGATAGTACAAGCTATATTGCTGATGAGATTCGAGAGGAATTAGACATTAGGGTAGTTTCATTAAATATATCTTTTGGGGAGGAGTCTTTTCGGGAGACTGATGTTTCCAATGAAGAATTTTACCCCATGATGGAAGCCAAAGGAATCCCTACCTCATCCCAACCAGCGGTAGGAGAGATTTATCAAGAAATAGAAAAGGTAGTGGCAGCAGGGGATAGCCTTTGTGGAATTTTCCTATCTTCAGATATGAGTGGTACATATGATACAGTTCGCATGGTGGTAGGAATGATCAAGGATAAATACCCTGAAGCAGAGATCGAGATTATCGACTCTAGATCTAATTCCATGCAATTAGGATTTGCCTGTATAGAAGCCGCTAGAGCTGCTAAAGCAGGCAAGAGCTTGGCTGAAGTCAAAGAAGTCACTCTCAGAAACATTCATCGGAGCCGTTTTTTGTTTATTCCAGATAACTTAGAATACTTGAAAAAAGGTGGGCGGATTGGTGGAGCTAGTGCCCTTATCGGTAACCTTTTGAAAATATTCCCCATTTTGACTGTAGAAGAGGGAAAAGTCCTAGTTCTCAATAAGGTTAGACATAAAGAAAAAGCTATCCGGGCCATGGTGGAGAAAATGCTCCAAGATATTGGCCAGTATGGTCTTGGGGAAATAGCTGTTCACCATATTAATTGCTTTGAAGAAGCTCAAGGGCTAGTCAAAAAAATAAAAGAAAAAATCACTACTAATGTCCAGGTTGTTCCCATTGGGCCTGTGATTGGCCTCCATGTGGGACCTGGTGCTATTGGGATTGTTTATTATACGAAAAAAGCTCTGCGCTAAATAGAGGAAGTTTTCCTAACTGTTCCCGGATGGGATTTAGCAAGTAATTGAAAATAGATGGCTTTTTTGGTGGTTCAGGTGGGATGGGTTTTCGTCCACAGATGAGCCCGTAACCAAAATACCCTTTATACCTTTTCATAAAATTCGCGTTTTGTTGAAGTCGTCTATAAAGTCCAGGAGTATTAGTAACCTTTTGGATCAAATCTTTCACGAGAACCCAATCTTTTTTCAATTCGTTAAAGATAAGGTTACTGTTGGTATTGATCAGGGCTTGGGGATTTCTAACTTCCACATCTACAAAACCCGCTTTTTTAAGGATATCTTCCCATTCTTCTAAAGGTAGGGGGTTTGTTCCTTGACCATAACAAGCCTCCATTAGGGTGCGGGCTTGGGGCGGGAGTTCATGAAGAATGGCCATTTCTAGGTCAGCTAGGGACCCTTGTGGTTTTAAAACTCTGTAAAACTCTTTATAAACTTTTTCTTTATCTAAGAAGACTGTGATGGATTCACCAATAATCCAATCAAAATGATTATCTGGGAAAGGGAGTGTGTTCACATCTGCCACTTGAAATTGGGCTAGTTGAGCGACTCCCTCATGTTCTGCTCTTTGGCGAGCTTTTTCAATCATTTCCTCGTTGATATCGATACCGATGACTTGGCAGCCAAGGGTTTTAGCTAGATGGCAAGCTGTTAGACCACTGCCACACCCAGCATCCAGAACTAGATCATCTTTAGAGATGGAGATGGACTCTAGGTTTTTCAAAGTTGCGGGAAAGCCCCCAGGGTGAGAACTCCCAATACCTAACCAGGCCAGGAGTTCGAAATAGTTCATATCCTGAATGGATTTGGGATTTTCCTGAGTTTCAACATGAGTATTTGCCATATTATCCTTCCTTTCTCCAGGAGAGAAGACATGGAAACAAAAGTTAGAAATTTACTCCACCTAATAGGCATTATATTCTATTGGATAAAAAAGGAAGCTTAATCACCAGAACTCGTTTCCTTGGAGTTAGGAGCAATATTTTGTAACTAGAATTTAATAAAGGGGTAATCACATAGAATGAATTTAGAGCTTGAAAAAGAAGTCCTGAAAAAGACTTTAACCTCCCATTCACCAGAAGAACTAATGGTAAAAATGGGAGAATTCCAAGAATTGATGATGATGTATAACGGAGCTATGCGGGAAATAAGGACTAAGCTGGAAGTACTTAACGATGAGTTCCAAATTAAAAACCAAAGAAGCCCCATCGAATTTATTAAATGTCGCCTCA
>JAAZLD010000355.1 GCA_012799495.1 Desulfitobacterium sp.
AGTTTATTATAAATTGATAGGGCTTCGTTTCGGCGGTTAAAGTCATGTAGGAGGGTCATGGCATGGTAAGCAGCTTGCTCATTAGTAGGGTCATGGCGCAGGATTTCCTGCCATAGGTCAAGTCCTGTCGCCTTTTCTCCCTCCTTAGTATAGTAAAAGGCAAGGCGAGTCACGGTATCTATGTATTGAAAGTGGAGGGCTTCCCTTTTGGGAAATAGCCATTCATCTTTTTCCAGTCTAAGAGCTGGTCTCCCCGCTCTATTTTAAGCTCACCCAGACAACAGATGTGCAACTTGGGGATGGAGAGATTAAGGTAAGCAGGGATAAAACTTTCCTGGAGTTTTTCAGGTGGAAGCTCTTCCTTAAGTTGTAGATAGAGGGCCCCCGCTTCTTCCTTTTTTCCTAATTCCAAGCAGAGTGTTCCCATGGCATTTAAGGAGCGGATGATTCCGTCCGTATCATTTTCTTGACCAAAAGCCAGCACAGTTTTACTCAAGATAGTGAGGGCCTTTTCCTTATGTCCTTTTACAGCCAAGGCTTCCCCCAATGTATAAAGGAGGGAACCTTGCAGGGTAGGAGAAGAGGCTAGAAGCAGTTCTTCGGCTTCGAGAGGGTATCCTTTGGCAATCAGGGTCTTAATCAGATTTTGGTAAATTTCCTCATGAGTGGGGAGATCTTCTTGGGCGTTTTTTTTCAAATAGTCATGGAAAAGGGGATGGAATTTCCAGGCCTTTGGAGATGTCAAGGTAAGCCAGGGGGTATCTTCCAAGGCATCCATAAGAAGGTGAATGGCTTTAGGCGTTAGAAGTGGATCAGGTATATGAGGATGGATTTCATGGGGCAAGAGGGAAAGGACAAGTAAATCTAATTTGGAATCGGAAGGAATTTTAGAATCAAGAAGCTCCTTAAAATAGGGAAAAGCCTTTTTCTCAAGAGACTCTTTGTAATTTTCGGGATTGCGGGGAAGAACGGAGAATTCTTTGAGGATGTCTATTATCCAAGAAAGTGGTGGAAAATAGCCCTCTGTTTTACTATAGATCCACTGGCTTTGTTCAAAGGAAAGAATATGGCCGGTAGCCTTAGCAATTAAAATGCTTATCTGGCGAGGCTGGAGAGGGAGTGTATAAGAAAGGCCAAGAGTTTTTTTCAGGATGGACTCTATATCTGGAGGTATAGCGGTTTTCATAGTACACTCCTTTCTAGGCCTGGTGAGCGAGGCTGGATACAAACTTCAGGAGAAGGATAGTTCGATCGTCATCATATAAATCTGACTCAGGTAATTGGTGAAGGAGATTTTGAACTTGCTTCAGGGGAGACTGCTGAGGATTTAAACTGACCAAGGAACTTTCAAAATTGGGGCAGATCGTTATGAAACAGCAGCGAGAATTGCCCGTGAAGGTTGGAAAGAAGCTTCAGAAATTGCAATTCTTTCGGCCGGGATGGATAAAAACCTAGTTGATGCATTGGCAGCTGCTCCTCTTGCTAAGTTAAAAAACGCCCCGATTCTTTTAACTCAGGGCGATGTTCTTAATACCTATGCGGAAGGAGAGTTAAAGCGCTTAGGGGTTAAGACTGTTTATGTAACAGCAGGGGAGCAAGTAATTACTAAAAAAGTCTTAGAGCGTTTAGCAGAATTAAAGATTAAGGTTATTCCTTTAGGAGGAAAGGATCGGTTTGAGACTGCCGTCAATCTTGCTAAAGAAATGGGAAGCTTTAATAAGATAGTAGTTGCAACGGCTGGGAGCAATGCAGATGCTTTGTCCATATCCTCTATCGCAGCAGCAAAGGGTATGCCCATTCTCCTGTCTGAAGCTGGCAAGATTCCTACCCAGGTTAAAAATTATATTGATTCTATTGGTAGCAATGTTAACCAGACCTATATCTTAGGGGGAGAAGGGGTCTCAGCTGATGCTGTCAAGAATGCTGTTCCTAATGGAATAAGGATCGGCGGAAAGGATCGTTTTGAGACAAACTTAGAGATTTTGAAGTTTTTCGCTAATGATCTGAAATACAGCAAAGTATATTTGGCTAATGGGGAAGACAAACATTTAGTGGATGCTTTAACAGGTGCTCCTCTAGCTGCCCAAACTTCATCTCCTCTTTTGCTGACAGGGAAGGCCCTTCCTGGAAACAGCAAGGAATATGCCAAACTTAATCTTGGACCCAATGTTATTGCCTTAGGTGGAGAATCTTCTGTGGCAAAAGACGTTTTACAAGAGTTACAATCTTCTCTGGTTTATTCTGTGGATGGGATGGATGCTGGCTCTGCAGATCCTGCCAAGGTTGAAAGTCTTGCCAATACTGTGAAGATCACCGGAAAGAACGTTTCTCTAAAAAACGCCAAAACAAACTACAGTGTTTATATTCATGGGGATAATGCCCTTTTAGATAATGTAACTATTGGGGGAACATTGTTTATCGATCCTGGCGCACATGGCACAGCTAATATTAACAATGTTAAAGCCGGAAAGATTGTGGTTCTCTCAGGGGCCAAAGAGAGCATCCATCTAAGGAACACTAAGGCAGGCACTTTGCTGGTATCTAGCTCTAGCGAAGTTCGTGTGGAATCCAGTGGAACAACTAGGATTGGTAATACCGTAGTGAATTCCTATGTGATTCTCGATGCTGCGGGAGGTACTCTAGGAACGGTAGAAGTGGTGAGTGCTGACGGTCAGGAACCGGTAGTTATTCTTAAAGCAGCTTTTAATGCAGGTGTAGTTTATGAATCTGCTAAGTGGGTATTTTCCACAAAACTATATGATAACGAGCTTGAAGTAGCAGATTTTGATATCCTCAAGGAAGCATATCTTAATCATGGGATTTTCCGAGGATATACAGAAATAACCGATGATGAAGTATACAAAGGAGATATGAAGGCCTTTGAAGTATTTGAAGAGTTAAGTGATGCAGAAAAAGAAATATTAATAGCTTATCTAGATGATACTTTTGATGCCAATGATGGCATAGTCGGCAATGCATACAGAATCAATACTGTTTTTGAAGAAATGCGGAAGTGGGAACTTGAAAGTGCAATATGGGTGCCTGAAAGTGGATTGTCAAATAGTAACTCCCAGAATAGTCCTTTTGTAATTGAGGATTTAACACTGAGTATGAATTATAATGAAAACATAAAAGCTCCTTCTGTGGATTTGTAAGCTTAAGCAATTGCTTGCCACAGGAGGAGCTTATTATTTACCCTTTATGCGAATTACAACATCTATTAACTCATCTAATAACTCGGGAGATACCCCAGCATCTTTGGCTTTTTGAATAGCAGATAGATAGGCTAAGTCTTGCTCTTTAAAGAAAAAGGGTGGCTTATCACTTTGCTTATATTTAATGGACGATCCGCTACTGGGTGGTTTTAAAGGTTCCTCGGTTAAAAGAGAAGCTATAGGGACCTCTAGAGCTTGGGCCAGGCGGTAAAGAGTATCCACACTAGTAGACTGGCGTTTCCCAGATTCCAGCTGGCTAATAAGACTGCGGGCAACCCCGGATTTTTGGGACAGCTCGGCAGCACTGAGAGCTTTATTTTTGCGAATTTCTCTGAGATTTTTTCCTAGTTCAAGCATCAGATACCCCTCTTTAAGTTTGGCTTACACAAGATTTTGCTGATATGCTTTTTTCCTGCTCTGAAGTAAATTCCCTTTAAATATTTACAATATTAAACATAGTATGCTATAATGTTCGCAATATTACACATAATGGAGGGGTATCATAATTGGTAAGGAAGAATAATCTGCGCCACTGGCGCTTGGCAAATGGTATGACTTTAATAGAATTATCCCAGAAAACGGGCATTAGCTATAAGTATCTAAATCAAATAGAAAAGGGGTTACGGAAAGGAACACCAAATACCTGGCTCAAAATATCCAAAGTCCTCAAAGTTCCTCCTGAGAAATTCTTTAATGATGAAGTTAAGGAAGCTGGGGCTAGGTATTCTGTAATGAGATAGGTACATGGAAAATGAGTAAAAAATTCTCAATTTAGCAGGAATTTGTAAAAGTAATATCGAAAACTCTATAAAAACATACGTTCGTCTATTTGAAAGGACCATAGACGCTATGAAAGGAGTTTAGATATGGCTTGTCAATTTCGCGATCCTATTCATGGAATGATAAACCTTAATGAAGGAGAGTTAGAGATTGTTAACTCAGCTCCTTTTCAAAGGTTGAGATATATCCGACAGCTTGGAACTTCTTATCTAGTTTATCATGGTGCGGAACATACTAGGTTTGGCCATAGTATAGGGGTTATGCATTTGGTAGGTAAAGCAATGGATATTTTGAAAAAAAAGCAACCGGAGCCAATGGATGACTTTGAATATGAGCGTCTAAAACAAATTGTAAAGATTGTTGCCTTAGTACATGACATAGGCCATGCACCATTCTCCCATGTGGGAGAAGAAAGTGGATTGTTTCCTGAATTAAAGGATTTTGATGGGGAAGTGACATCTGGTCATGAAGTTTATTCGCGGCTAATCGTAAGTGAGTTTCTTAAGGATATCATTGAGAAAAATGAATGCTTTGCAAAAATGAATATTAAGATCGTGGATGTCCTTTCCTTTATGAAAGGGACAATTACCAACCCCAAATATTTTTTTGCAAAAGAGCTAATTAGCGGTCAAATTGATATGGATAGAATGGATTATCTCTTGAGAGACTCCTATTATTGTGGGGTAAAATATGGTGAATATGACCTGCATAGGCTGCTAGATACTCTAACAATTTGTTGTCCACAAGAAGGAATATGGCAACTGGGGATAGAATCTGATGGGGTACAGGCTGTGGAGGAGTTTGTCTTTTCCCGGTATTGGATGTTTATCCAAGTTTATTTTCACAAAACTCGTCGTATTTTAGATTATTATCTTGTGGAATTTCTCAAAGAAAGTCTTCGTGGTGGTAAATACCCAGAGGAATTAAGTGAGTACTTAGAACTAACAGACAACCACATTTTGGAGCTTGTTAGAGGTAGATCTGGTAAAAATAAATGGGCCAAATCTATACTTCAGAGGAATTGTATGAGTGAGGTTTTTGTTTCAACACCTCATCAATTAGATAAGAAGGACGATAATGATTATCATAAACTTGGTTGGATTGATGATCAACTAAGAAAGAAATTTCCTGTAGATGAAGAACCATGGAATTATTATATAGATCAAGCTAAGACTTCTTCGGCAAAATATCAAATAAGTCCTAGTACGCTATTATCTGATGAAAGTGAAGAAGATGGGGAAGAGGAAGAGATTCCGCTATATGCTATACCTGTAAAAGACAAACATACAGAGAAGATAGACTCTGTGCAGAGTTATTCTTTACCTATCAATAGTTTGTCTGATAAG
>JAAZLD010000356.1 GCA_012799495.1 Desulfitobacterium sp.
AGTAGGATTCGATATGAAGTATGCCGGCAAGTTATTTCATGTATTTCAAAGGATGCATCGTAAAGAAGATTTTGAAGGAACAGGTATAGGACTTGCTACTGTGAAGAAAATAATTGAGAAACACAAAGGAAGAGTTTGGATTGAGGGTCGAGTTAATAAAGGGACAAAACTTTATTTTACTTTACCTTTAGGAAAGACAACCTAGGTGGAGGAGAAATATGTTTGAGGTAATGATTGTCGATGATATGGATATTATGATCAAGCAGATCAAGCGGTTGCCTTTATGGAATGTGGAAACAGGTTTTCGCATTGTAGCAGAGGCTAGGGATGGTCAGGAAGCCCTTGAAAAGCTGCAGGAGCATCCTGTGGATCTTTTGCTTACAGATATTGAAATGCCCATCATCAATGGAATCGAACTATTAAAAGAAGTACAGGAGCTGGGATTAGCTTCTTGCGTCGTGTTTTTAAGTGTCCATAGTGAATTTAACTTTGCCAAACATGCAATTCAATATGGTGTTTTTGACTATCTAATTAAGCCAGTTGTCCATGATGATTTAAAGGAGCTCTTGGAAAAAGTGAAAAAGCACCTACTAGAAAAGAAAAAAGCTAAGGAATATATAAGGACATTGGAAGAACAGGTAGTTCAAAAGGTGGATATTTATTACCCTGAGGCACAGCTAGAAAGCCTCTTGGAACAGCTAGGGCAAGGGGAAAAGAAAACCTTAAGGGGAATAGACCAACTCTTTGTGGAAGTATGGGAGGGAATAGAGCAGGATCCCATTAAAGGGGCTCTTGTATTGCAGAAAATGTATGATGATGTTCTTGGGTTTGTACAAGAGAGATATCCCTGGATCGAAAATTTCATCATTCTCGAAAATGATCTAGAAAATCCTTCTGCTAAGAAAGGTGAACTTCAAGCACTCAAGGCGCGATTCTTAGAGAATGTTGAAAGGTTGATGGGTACACTGAATCGATTTATATTGGGTTCTGAACGGAGTCCCCTAATTGGAGAGATATGTCTTTTTTGTATTGAACATCTTGAAGAACAGATTAATCTCGGAAAGATCGCTGAAGCTTTCTATTTGACGAAGAACTATATTGGCGATCTGTTCAAACAAGAGACAGGAATAACAATAGGAAAGTATATAACTTTTCTTAAGATTGAGCGGGCAAAAAGATTGCTTGAAGAAGGCAGTCTTAAAAACTATGAAATAGCTTATATTCTTGGTTTTAATGATGCAGAGTATTTCGGAAAATTATTTAAGAAGAATACCGGGGTACCGCCTATGGTGTACAGATCCATGGATAAGGAAGAGAGAGAAGAAATAAATAATCAGTGTTTTGTCGGGGGATAATCCTTAGTAATTACATTCACATATAAAGAAAGCTCCTGTATGATAAAACTATCACAAAGAGCTTCTTTAGCTCTAAATGAATAAGGAGCGATTAGGATGGTATTAAGGAAAAGAAGATTAATTACAGGAGTACTAATTGCAGCAATGGCAACAATGTTAACTGGTTGCGGCCAAGGTAGCACAACCCCAGAAGAACCAAAAACTCAGGAAACACAAAATGTAAGTGCCCAGCCAGAGGAAAAGAAATTCGATCTCGAGTGGAGTGTTCAACCGAAGTTAGGGATTATTAAAGGGGATTATTATAAGATCGAAGAACGTTTCCGCCAAGGTCACCTTGGAACCCTTGAGGTTGTTAAGAATGATGGGGAAATAGTTCATGTAGAGTTTAATGAAAGAACCCGTCCCAACTATTACCATCGTTATTATCAAGATGTACCCAAACGAATGTCCGAATATAACTTTACAATGGGAGAACGGAAAGGGGCAGCTTGGATTCAAAGTGTAGTTAAGGTTGAACAGCAAATGCTTGAAAAACAATCCATTACTGGAGAGTTTGATGCAGTTGCCGGTGCATCTAATAGTATCAATCAATCCATGCTTCCATTGGCAGAGAAGCTTGAAGAGTCTTTAAGTACACCATCTAAGCAAAAGTACTATAGCATTGCTGAAGAACTAGAAGGTGGACTCACAGGTTTACTGAAAGTTATTGTCGAAGACAAAAAGATCATTTCCGTAAAATATGATGAAATTTTTGCCGATAGTCCAGAAGAAATTGATAATCCAAACTTGAAAAAGTTTTATAGACAATCCAAATACGAAAGTGTAGAGTATGAAGAGCCTTCCCGTATAGGATTTAATGTGCAGATGGATGCTTTAAACGAGCAAGTGGTCAAAACACAAGATCTCTTAGACATTTCTGAGCTTCCAGCTATTGGCGATACTGGTAACTATGCAGAAAGTGGATATACCACCCGGAATACCGCCTGGGATAACTATCTAAATTTGGCTGAAAAGCTGCTGGATGAAATGAAAAAAGACGGCAATTTCTAATCATATGAGTGTAATCTTTAATGAGAAAATATCATAAGAAGTTTCATGTAAAAACAGTAGATCATCGAGATCTACTGTTTTTATAGATGTACGTCCCTTTTTGTTCTTTCTCAATCCCTGGACTATAATCTATAGATCTGATAAATTTAAATAGTTTAAACCATAAAGTAGTTAACTCCAGAATCTTGCTAACTCTATATTTAAACACAAACTCCAGTTCGGGGGTTTAATAGTGCTACATGGCAATAATATCCTTAACCAGTAGAAACTCACAAAAGGAGATGTTTATAATGATCAGTGAGAGAATGGAAAAGCAAATTCAATTTCTTGTAACTATCGATCAATTAAAAGATATTACCAGACAAAGTATTACTATTAATAGTAAACGAAATGAGAATGATGCGGAACACTCTTGGCATTTAGCTGTAATGGCTATGATTCTTTCGGAATATGCCGAAGATCAGAATGTAGATCTCCTAAAAGTAATAAAAATGGTGTTAGTTCACGATTTGGTGGAGATCTATGCAGGAGATACTTATTGCTATGATGAAAAAGCTAATGAGGATAAGGCTGAAAGAGAACAAGAAGCTGCAGAGCGTTTATTTAGCCTTCTCCCTGAGGATCAAGGAGAAGAAATAATGAACCTGTGGAGAGAATTTGAAGAGATGGAGACTTATGAAGCAGCCTTTGCTGCTTGCCTAGATCGTTTTCAACCTTTGCTCCTAAACTATAATACTGAAGGTCATACCTGGCAAAGACCGGGAGTTAACAGTGAAAAAGTTTTAAAACGTGTAGAAATTGCAAAAAAGAAAGTGCCCCAATTATACTTATATATCGAAAACCTGATTCAAAACTCAATTGCTAGGGGAATACTTAAGCCATGAAGATTATTATTGATGCTGATGCTTGCCCCAAAGTTGTCCTGCAAATATGTCTTATATATGGGCCTTCATATGGTGTACCAGTTTGGACAGTAGCTAGCTTTAACCACCAAATTATTTCAGATAACCATATAATAGTAGGTAATGGTCCCCAGGAAGCAGATTTAAAGATAGTAAACTTGAGTGAAAGAGGAGATCTTGTTGTAACTCAGGATATTGGTTTAGCAGCTATGGTTTTGGGTAAGGGGGCAAAAGCAATTAGTCCAATGGGTCGAGAATATCTTCCTGAAGTTATGAACATTTTATTAGAAGAAAGGGAACTAAAAGCCAAGTATCGACGCGCTGGTGGAAGAACCAAAGGACCTAGTAAAAGAACCCGGGAAGACGATGAAAACTTTGAGCGAGAACTAATAAGGGTATTAAATAAAAGAAAAGGATAACCTGTCTATATGTTATACGGGGAGTTGTAAAGTATTTTAGAGAATGACAAAAAGAAAACTTGTCTTGGAATAGGTGGAAGTGTTATGATAGATCTTAAAAGTTTTAGGAAGTGGGAGTGATAAGAATGGCCTATTTCTTTGAAGAACCTTCAAGGACTTTCGGAGAATATTTATTGATTCCGGGATATTCTTCTACAGAATGTATCCCCTCTAATGTTTCCTTAAAAACCCCTCTTGTTAAATTTAAAAAAGGTGAAGAACCTGCCTTGTCCATGAATATCCCTTTAGTTTCGGCTATTATGCAATCCGTTTCTGATGATCGTATGGCTATTGCTTTGGCCAAAGAAGGTGGAATTTCTTTTATCTATCAATCACAGTCTGTGGAAAGCCAAGCAGAAATGGTTGCCCGGGTAAAAAACTACAAAGCTGGTTTTGTTATTAGTGATTCTAATGTAAAACCTGATGACACTTTAGCTGATATCTTAGCTCTTAAAGAAAAAACCGGC
>JAAZLD010000357.1 GCA_012799495.1 Desulfitobacterium sp.
AAATAAGTTTTATATCACAAGGTTGTTTACCTCTGATACCTGCTGTATATTCACCATTGATAATGGCATCCCATGCTTCATCCCATACAATACCATGCCAATCTGTCTTAAAAGGATCTGGTCCAGGGAATGTTGGTTCACCATATAGGGGATTCTTAATAGATGGTGCTCCAGTCCCTCCAGCTTTCACTAAGGCAGGTCCTCCGTAACTTTGGGTATTATGACGATTGTTAGAACAGACAGAAGCGCCAGGTTTTCCTACATTACCACTCATCCAGCCCACAGTTAAAAAGGCCTGACAGAACTGTTCTCCACGATTAGTTCTGGAAGCTGCGGAAGAACTACTGAAGGTCATAGGTTTGGTCACGGCAATTTCATGGGCAAATTTCTTAATAACTTCTACATCAGTTCCACAGTGTTTAGATGCCCATTCTGGAGTTTTGGGAACTCCATCATAAGTACCTAAAACATAGTCTTTAAAGTTTTCTTTAGGATCTGCCCCTTCAGGCATATGGTCTGCATCAAAGCCCACACAATATTTATCTAAAAATTCCTGATCGTGAAGATTGTTCTCAATCATGTAATAAGCAACTCCCAATAACAGAGCAGTATCTGTTCCAGGACGTACAGGAATCCATTCATCTGCTAAAATTTGAGCTGTATCATTATAGAGGTGATCCACCACAATAATCTTGGCACCAGCATCTTTGGCTTGCTTAAAATTATAGGCGGGATTTCCAGCACTACTCCAAACAGGGTTAGCTCCCCAGAGAACGATGAGTTTGGAATTTCTCAGATCCAGACGGTCATTAGAACCTCTAGAACGGCCACCATTCATGAATTGCTGAGGCTTAGGCCATGCACCATCGGATGTACAGCCCCAGTATGTCATAGCTCCACCATAAGCATTGATAGCTTCATCGGCATTTTTAGCAAGGATTGCTTTGTTACCATAGGTTTCTTTGACCCTTTTTAACTCCGAAGCCATTATATCTAAAGCTTCTTCCCAGGAAATCCGGACCCATTCATCATTTCCGCGAAGTTCCCTTTTTCCTCCGCCAGAACTCCAGTTTTTCCGGATCATAGGATATCTGAGACGATCTACCCCAAATACTTGTTGTCGCTGGGATCTACCCCGAGCACACCCTCTTTGTTGAGGATAGTCTGGACTATCAGGGTGAGTATCATCTGTTTTTTGACGAACAACAACACCGTCTACCACTAAAGCTTTGTTTAGGCAGCGTCCACCACAGTTATGCCAGCATGCTGCAGTTACCCATTTTCCTTCCTTAAGGGTTTCGGGATCAGCGCTGGTAGGTGACAACACATTGTTGCTACAACCTGCGAGAGATAAACTGGTAGCTGCGGCAGTAGTTGCCTTAATGAAGGAACGCCGGCTTAAGTTTAACTCCTTAATTTTGTCAATAAAATGCGCCATAGGAATTTTAGCCTCCTTTTTTTGTCTAGTCCTAAGAGATGTTTTTCCTTCCTGTCAGACATGATTTCGCCCCTTGTACTTGTGTAGTTTAGCACAAAATTATTATCTCACCATAAAAAAGGATTACTGAAATATTAATAAAGTATTATTTTTCACGTAATACAATTATTGCCAAATCCTTAAGTTACCTCTTTCTTCTAATTAACCATGTACAAACTTTTTTTGCTATGCTAAACTTCTAGGTGCTAAAGTTTTTCCGTCCGTACATATTTCACATTTCTTTCAATAACTATATTTGCTCTTAAGCAAACCGTTTGCAAAACCCTTTCTCAATTTGTTTATTATACAAGCTTTAATACTTTCTTCAATTTCTTAGAAAAATTTCTTTCCTATTTTCCTGTTCTTGTGGTATTCCCAACAAAGCACTTTTTTGAACAAATAGGAGATAGTAATGAATAAAAAAGAAAAAGTTAAACTCACTGACAATTTAACTTTTCGCTTTATGCTAGCTACGGTAATTGTGATTATTTTGGTTATGGGTACCAAATACATCTGGGACTACCATGAAGAAATGAAACAAGCGGAAAGAGAGATGCTGGAAAAAGCTCAAATCATTACCCAACAACAGAAGGCTCTTTGGGAATTCATGGCCATCAACCAAAGGAAAATCAACTACGATATCGATGGTAATCTCGAATATAAATTCCTACGCTGTTCCACTGTTGCTATGGGTGTGGGGGCTATGTTAGCTGCCGAAACGGATTATAAGCTTAAGCCCACCAATCTCACTTACCGCAACATTCTTAATGCTCCCGATGACTTTGAAGTGGAAGCCATTACCTATCTCCAAACATTTCCCTCGGCCACTGAATATTGGGCTATCGATCATATGGATGGTGAACCGGTTTTCCGCTATTTAACCCCCTTGACCATCGATAAGCATTGTTTAGATTGCCACGGGGAACCTAAGGGCATACTGGACATTTCAGGCTATCCTAAAGAAGGCCTGGCTATTGGGGATTTTGCTGGAGCCTTGAGTCTCACCATGCCTATGGATATTTACTTGGAAAATATGCATGGCAGTCAAATGAGTAATGCCTTCTTTACCATAATTTTAGTGCTAGTTTGCATTGTTTGTATCTATCTTTTAGTTACCAGAATGGTCACCAGTTCCCTCCGAGAATTGGAAACTGCTGTGGCCAAAGTAGGTTCCGGCCAATGGGATATTACCTTCAAAAACTTACGGGCTAAAGGAGAAATACGTCGTTTAACAAATCACTTTCAAAATATGACTAATCAACTGCGGGATCTCTACACCAACTTAGAGAAAAAAGTAGAGATGCGAACTGATGAGTTAGAAAAGGCCAATCTTGTTCTCAAACAACACCAAGCTGAATTAGAGCAAATGAATTTACGCCTCAAGGAAGCTAATCTCTATAAATCTGAGTTCTTAGCAGTTATGAGCCACGAATTGCGTACCCCCCTAACATCTATCATCGCCTTTACAGAGTTATTATTAGTGGAACTACCTCCGGAAGATGAAAAAAATACCCATATTATCGAGGAAATCCTCACTAATAGCCAAATCCTCCTGAGACTTATTAACAATATCTTGGATTTAGCCAAAATCGAGGCAGGTAAAGATGAACTTTCCCTGGAAGTTGTAGATATGCATGATATTTTAGCCTTAGTGGATACAGTTATATCCCCACTGGCAACAAATAAAAAAATCTCCTTCACCGCCTTAGTGGAACCAGATGTCCCTCTGACTAAGGCTGATCCAGAGAAAATTCGCCGGGTCATTGAAAACCTTGCCGGCAATGCTATTAAATTTACCCCCGAAAACGGGGAAGTTAAGATCCATATTAAATATAAGGATTATACACATGAGATCCTCATTCAAGTCATCGATAATGGGATCGGTATCAAGGAAGAAGATCAGAAATTTATTTTTGAAAAGTTCACCCAAGCCGATAGTTCCTCTTCCCGTAAATATGGAGGGACAGGCCTAGGTCTTTCTCTAGCAAAAGAATTAGTTGAGCTACATGGAGGTTGGATCAAGGTAGAAAGCACCTGGGGCGGAGGCAGTACCTTTATTGTTGGGATTCCTGTCCAAGATGTAGACCAATAGCTTTGAATTGTTGATTAGAGAGGTGGGAGAAATATGGATAATACAAAAAAAATCCTGTTGGTAGATGATGAGGATAGTATCCGTAAAGTAGTACAACACATTGTTGAAAAAGAAGGATATGATTTCTGTTATGCTGCTGACGGAGAACAAGCCTTAGAAATGTTTACTCAGGAAAATCCTGATCTTATAATTCTTGACGTTATGCTACCGGAAATAGATGGTTTTGAGGTATGTAGACGCATCAGAGAAAAAAGCACAGTTCCCATCATCCTCCTATCAGCCAAAGGAGATATTGTGGATAAGAGTGTAGGCTTTAATATGGGAGCAGATGACTATATCACCAAGCCTTTTAGCCCTGTTGAATTAGCCTTACGGATTAAAGCCATGCTTCGCCGCTCCTCTTTCCAGCAAACAGCCCAGAACCCGGCCACCCAAGACCTGATTGTTGTTAAGGATTTGGTGATCAATAATAAAACCTTTGAAGTGACTATTCGGGGAAAAAAGGTGGAGCTAACCTCTAAAGAGTTTGAATTACTTTCCTTCTTAGCTCGCCACCCTGGCCAGGTTTTTACTCGCAAGCAACTTTTTGATAATCTCTGGGGTGAAAAATACCTTGGGGATGCTGGTACTATCACCGTCTTCATCCGCAAGGTCAGAGAAAAAATCGAAAGGGATCCTGGTCATCCTGAATATATCCACACTGTCTGGGGAGTAGGATATAAATTTATTGGTTAAGTTCTTTGATTTTTCTACTCTATGCTCACTGTATTTTAACTAGCTCATTTTGAGCTAGTTTTTTATTGAAAAGCCAAGATTTTAGAACTTCATTAAAGAGTTGAGGATTTTCAAAATTAAAGCTATGCCCTACCCCTTTTACTAGATATCCCTGGGCATTAGGTAGCGCCTCTACCAAATCTTTAGCAGACTTAAGCATCATCCCCCGCTCCTTCTCCCCTACCAAAATTAAAACAGGTACTGAAGAAGTGCCAATTTCTTGGGGTATCTCAAATTCCCCGTTTTCCCTTAAAATATCTCCTAAAATCTCGGAGGTTATGGTAGCTGAGTCTTTAAAGTAGTGAGAGAAATACTCTTCTGGGACATGCATACTTTTAGCCTGCAGTTTAGCAAACCATTTTTTCCGGGTTAAGGGAAAAGTCAGCTTAATTGTGGGCTTGAGAAACAGGTTTAGCCCTCTAATAGGGCGTACCAAAGCACTTTGAATAAAAGCACTTTCCACTACATTAGGGCAATCTCCCAGTAGTTGAACTAGAATCTGAGCACCAAGGGAATGGCCTACAATATGGGCTTTACCCCCTTGGGCTTTTTTCTGAATTAACTGGGCTACTAACTGAGCACTTTCCTTGATGGAAAAACTCCCCCATCTATTACTCTTACCCTGCCCAGGGAGATCAGGCACTAAGCAGTGAAACTCCCCTAAGAATTCCACCTGCTTTTCCCACACCCAGCCACTTACCCCTCCACCATGGAGAAATAAAACTGTAGGTAAGCCTTTTTCTCCATATTCCTCAACATGAAGGTCCATTTTCTCATCCTTTCCTCTTTACCCAACACCTCAGTACTGTTTTAAGTTTTTCCGGCTTAACTCTTCGTACATCAGAAATGTAAATTTCCCGGTGCCTTAAGGTGGTGCGTTCCAAGCCCTCGGCCTCCATGAATTCTTCCATTACCTTGAAGCTTCTTGGTTCATCATCATAAGGACCTACATGTAATATTTGCACAGATAATCCATCTTCCATAGTGTCAAAGACTACTTCATCCAATAAGGGATGAGGTTTCTTTTTGCGTACATGAGCAAAGGCTCTCTCCATTACATCTTCAGTGACAAAATCCGGCTGACGAATCATTATGGTATAAAGGAGTTCGTCCTTATTTAATTTTTCTTCCATTCTACCCTTTTCCGTTAAGTCCCAAACCCCTTCTAAAGGATAGACCGTATATTCAAAGTATCCTTCTGGAGTATACCCTTGCTTGGGCATCATCCGTACGGCATAAGCCAAAGAATAGAGAACAC
>JAAZLD010000358.1 GCA_012799495.1 Desulfitobacterium sp.
GTATCTAGATATGTACTTACCGGAAATAGCTAATTTGCAGAACCTTGTGGAGAGGCCTTTCTATAAAGAAGATCTTTGGGAACACACCCTCAATGTAGTGGAAAACACTCCCCCAGAATACCTTTTACGCTTAGCTGGACTTTTTCATCATCTTGAAAACTATAAAGAGGCTCTTTCCCGGTTTCGTTTTTCTATGGTTCTTGGTAAAGGTGGAAAGGGAGGGGAGAAGGATTTAGTATGGCTCATCAAAAACCATAAACAAGGGCCCTTGACCTTCTCGCAAGAGCTAAGGGAAAGAAAAGAGCCCCAAACCTTTGAGGGGAAAATCCGCAGGTTTATTTGGGAACATGGTTGGACTGGTAGGTTTTTTCACGCAGAAAGAGTTAAGAATATCTTAATTTTATGGAAAGCAGATTACTATGGCTATAAGAAGGCGCAATCAGAAGAAGAAAAGTATCTAGAGGGCTCTGAAAGAACTCTGAAGCCAGGAGAAAGTAAGTACATAGATGAAAAGTACAAAGAAGAAGGTAAGTACTTAGAAAAATTGCTCTCATTTTTTCAAGAAGAAACAGAGAAGATTCAGAATGAAAATGAGATTTTCCAATGGGAATTATTAGAGGAATTTGCTCTCCAGCGAAAAATAAAGGGTCGCGAATGGGGTGCTTTTAAAGAGTATTTGCGGAAAAAAATGATCTTAGAAAAGGTACCGGCCTTAACCCAGGAGCTATTAGCTCATGAGTATAAAGTCTTTCGAAAGAAAAAATATTGACCTACTTGGGTACATAATCTATCCTAAGCTTAAACCTACTAATATTATTTGGATTTCTCAAAATGCCAACAAAGTAAGGATGTAAGTAATGTTAGCTTTTAGGCTATTGACCCTATTAAAGCTCCTTCGGCAACATAAGCTATTTAAACTATTTAGGTTAGTGAAGTTTTTATTTAGTATATTTAAAATATCTAAGCTATTTAAGCTAGAATTAAGAAAGAAGGTGGAATGTATGCCAAAATGGAGATGTTTAGTTTGTGGATATATTCATGAAGGTGAAAATCCCCCCGAAGTATGTCCTCTATGTGGAGTTGGGGCAGAGGAATTTGAGAAAATGGAAGAGGAAGATAATTCTCAACCAAAGGAAACAGTGGTAGCTGGTAAAATTGAAGCTGCTCCTTCAATGGATAAAGAAAGTGCCCTCAAACATTCTCTCTTTGCCATTTCCTACGGTTTGTTTATTGTTACTGCTCATGCAGATGGAGTGGATAATGGTCAATGTGCTAATACTTGTTTTCAAATTACTTCGGAACCACCTCAAATTGCCATTGGGATCAATAAAAACAATTATACTCACCAGTTAATCACAAAAAGTGGGAAGTTTGGAGTTTCTGTTTTGAACCAACAAGGCCATGATTATGCCCGTCGCTTTGGCTATAGTTCCGGTCGTGATGTTAACAAATTTGAGGGATTAGATAATGTTCATAGGGGAGAACTAGGTATCCTCCTTCTAGATGATTGTTTAACTACTATGGAAGCAGAAGTAGTGGGAACTCTTGATGCAGGAACTCACACCTTATTCTTAGGAGAAGTTAAGAATGGGGAAGTTTTGCAAAAAGGTGAGCCAATGACCTATGCGTACTTCCGTGCTACAAGATAAATAGGAAAGTATACTAAGAAAATAAGGTAAGCGAATAAATGAAGATAATATAAGTAAAGTACATACTAAGAAGCAGTAAAATAATAATAAAAATGGGAAAATTAAAATAAATAAATGAAAATGTGAGAATTTAAGAATTCAAAGAGAAACATTGAAACATGAGGCTGGAGAAGAGCGTGACTGTTAGTCTGCTCTTTTTTATTAAAAGTGTGATTTAAA
>JAAZLD010000359.1 GCA_012799495.1 Desulfitobacterium sp.
AAAAAGTAGATAGTTTGTCTATAGTAGTTGGTTTAGGCATTACAATTCTTTTGTCTCTATTTAAGCGGGGACTATTACAAGACCCCTTACAGATTTTTGTAGGAGTAAGTGTTTTATCTCTGAGTTATTTCTTAGTTCGGCGAGAATACAGAAATCTGTATAAAGCAAAAAAGAGTAAGTAACAAATTAGCTTACTCTTTTTTGCCCATGAATTAGTAAAGAACTAAATGTTATTTCTTAGCGTAAAGTTCCATTTGGAACAAAAGTAGCACAGTCAGTCATTTCCGTGGTTTTAGCATTAGGTGATTGGACTTCGATTTCTTGGGCATAACAGTGGTCATTTCCCCAGTAGTGGCAGGTATTAACCACGCATTTGACCCCTTGAATATGCTGATTTAACTTATTAACTCGTCCAGCCATTAACTTACCTCCTTATATTTTGATGGGAAACTATTTATAATCTTCCTCGATGGAAATTTTTTATGAATGGAAACTTTTACGGATGGTGACATTCAATATAAATTCTGCTAAGATAATTTATATAGAAAAGAAAACCAGGAGGTGGGAGTATGGGGGGCAGCTGGCATAGTTTTATAGTGGCCATTGGCATCATACTCTTATTTTATTTGGGTAAAAAATATGGACTCAAATTCCTCAATAATCCCCAAAAAAGAGAAAGTGACCCTAGAAAGAGGACAAAATCTCCTAATCATGTGAAACAATTAGAAATGATTTTGTCCAAAACAGAAAAATTAAGCCCTAAATCATCTCCTGTTACTCCAAAGTCAAACTTGATTATGCATCCTCGAACTTCAGAGCAAGCTAAAGAAGAGTACATAAGACTTGCCCTGTATTTTCACGGGTTTTATGAACTTTTATTTTTAGGATCTATCGATGAAATATCTGGAGAGGAAAGAAGGGAAATTCTAAAAAGCTGGGAAGAAAAGATTTTGGCCACAAATGCTTCTCATTTGATCCTAGCATGGAATACTATTGTACAAAAACATTGCCGGCGTAATCTCTATTTTCGAGGAAACCTCCCCAAAGATTATCAGGGGGAAAGGGAGATCCTTGAAGATTGGCTTAAATTGTTAAGGAAATGGGGACTCCACCGGATACCTCATAAAAAGAGAAAATCCGACTATAGTCCTGAACGTAAAGGTGAGATAAGTAGTAGTCACTGTTGGCTACTAAATGGCGAAATTATAGAAGAGGGGCATAGTGTTATCCAATCCCTAGGCCCCTAATAGGAAGTCAGAATGATATAATCCCTCCAGAATAGACAGTCTAATTAAAATTAGAATATCTACTGGAGGGATTTTTATATGATTTAATTCTTCTTCTATTACTCATCTTCTGTATCTAACATAGCAGCACTTTCTTTAACGGAAATGGTTTCTACATTTTTGAGTTTTCTAGAGATACTTCGGGATCTTCTTGCTGCTGATTCAATGGTATTGCTGGCTTCTTGGAGCTTCTTTTGAGTTTTGTCAAGGATATCGGTAAATTTACCGAACTCTGTTTTTACGGCACTGAGAAGATTCCATACTTCTCCAGAACGTTTTTCAATAGCTAAAGTTCTAAAGCCCATTTGTAAACTATTTAATAAGGCAGCTAAGGTAGTTGGTCCAGCAATCACTACTTTATAATCCCTTTGTAAGGAATCAGCTAAACCAGGGCGACGTAAAACTTCCGCATAGAGACCTTCCGTAGGGAGGAAGAGGATCCCAAAATCTGTAGTGGAGGGTGGGGAAATGTATTTATCCCGTATGGACCGTGCTTCTATCTTAATCCGTTGTTCCAAAGATTTCTGATACTCTGCTACTAGTGAAGGATCTCCTGCATCTTGAGCATCCAAGAGACGTTGATAATCTTCCAGGGGAAACTTAGCATCGATAGGTAGGTAGATAAAAGTAGAGTCCTTTTCTTTTGAGGGAATTTTGATGGCAAATTCAACCCGCTCTCGACTTCCTTTTTTGGTGGCCACATTGGTTGCGAATTGTTCAGGAGTAAGAATTTGCTCTAATAAATTGCCCAGCTGAACCTCCCCCCAGGTACCTCGAGTTTTTACATTGGTAAGAACTTTTTTCAGATCACCTACACCAGAAGCAAGGCTTTGCATCTCTCCAAGACCCTGATGTACTTCTTCGAGACGCTCACTTACTAATTTAAAGGATTCTCCTAAACGGTTTTCTAATGTAGAAGTAAGTTTTTCATCTACAGTATTACGCATAAGTTCTAGTTTTTGAGCATTATCTTGCTGGATAAGAAAAAGGCGCTCTTCTACTGTTTGACGTAGATGTTCAAGCTTTTGTTCGTTATTTTGAGTCAAGTTGTTCATTTGTTTGGCTACATAGTCTAATTGCCCTCGCTGTAATTTAGATATTTCTGAGAGTTGAACTAATAAGGAATCGTTAAAAGTGCTTAAATTTTTGCTTAATTCTTCCCGGCTCTGACGGGAGAGATAATTATTTTCTTCTCTGTTGCGAGCAAATTCCTCTTGGAATAGTCTTTCATGGCGTCCAGCCAATTGCTCAAGATTATAAATTCTATTTTCCAATTGGCGAAATTTCTCTTCAAAGAATTGGAGGGATTGAGGGGATAAAGTTGTTTTACCAAGACGTAGAAATAAGATTAAAAGAAATAAGATGGTTATAAAAGATAGGCCAAGGGATAAAAAGGGTAATAATTCATTCATAGTGCTTCCTCCTGCATTTTGCTACAAATTATTGTAGCATAAAGAAGACCCAGATTTTCGGATGACTTGCAACTCTGACCAACTTTGATTAAAATATTTTTTGGGAACTTAGACAAAAACATGGAGGTTTTATCAATGAGTCAGATGGAAACTAAAGAATTTCAGACGGAAATTAGACAGCTATTAGATATTGTAATTAATTCCCTTTATACTGAGCGAGAGATTTTTTTAAGGGAATTGATTTCTAATGGAGCAGATGCTTCGGAAAAAGTTAGATATTTACAATTGTCTGGTGAAGAAATCAAAGATGGGGATTTGCCTTTGGAGATCCATATTTTCCCTGATGAAAATGCCAAAACACTTACCATCCAAGACTCAGGTATTGGCATGACTAAAGAGGATTTAATTGAGAATCTTGGAACTATAGCTCATTCCGGTTCGAAGGCTTTCTTAGAACACTTAAAAGGATCTGGCAAACAAGAAGAGCTGGCTTTAATAGGTCAGTTTGGAGTAGGTTTTTACTCGGCTTTTATGGTAGCAGATAAGGTATCGCTTACTACCCGTTCCTATAAACCAGAGGCTCAAGGATACCGTTGGGAGTCTGATGGTCGGGGAAGTTACTCCATAGCCGAAGAAGGGGATCTCCTTCGGGGAACAAAGATTACTTTGCATTTAAAAGAAGATGCCCATGAATTTGCTAATACTGAAAATATTAAACGCATTATTAAGCAATATTCTAGCTTTGTACCTTATCCTGTCTATGTGAATGATGAAAAAGTTAACACGGTACAAGCTTTGTGGGTCAAAAATAAAAATGAGATTTCTCAAGAGGAATATACTGAGTTTTATAAATATATTGCTAATGCCTACGATGAACCATTACTTACTTTGCACTTCTCTTCTGATGCACCTATTAATATCAATTCCTTATTATTTGTACCAAAAACTAATCTTGAGAAGATTGGTTTTGGAAGGATGGAGCCAGGAGTCAATGTTTACTGCAAAAAAGTCCTTATCCAAGAAAAAGCGAAGGATATTTTACCAGAGTGGTTACGCTTTTTAAGGGGAGTGGTAGATAGTGAGGAGTTACCTCTGAATATTTCTCGGGAAACCATGCAGGATAGTGCCTTAATAGCTAGGTTGAATAAGGTAGTTACCAGTCGTTTTTTAAGATTCTTAAATGAGCAAGCCAAAAATGAGCCAGAAAAATATAAGGAATTCTGGGAAGAATATAATATCTTTTTAAAAGAAGGTGCGGCAAACGATTTTACTCACCGGCAGGATATCCTTAAATTATTGCGCTTTGAGTCTTCAAAAACTACTGATGGTGAATTAATTTCCTTATCCGATTATGTGAGCAGAATGAAAGAAGGACAAGAGGAAATTTACTTTATCAATGGCCCTTCTAGGGAAGTTATCGAAGGAGGTCCTTATTTGGAAGTCTTTAAGGACAAGGATTACGAAGTTCTCTATACTTTTGATAACTTAGATGATTATGTTTTTGATGTGATTAGAGAGTATGAAGGAAAACCCTTTATTTCTGCCGATAATGCTAAGTTAAATCTGACAAGTGAGCGCATGGATGGGGAAGGTTTAGCTGAAGAAGAATTGAAGGAATTCATGGATTGGCTGAAAGAGGTCCTAGATGCTAAAGTAACAGAAGTTAGAGAATCTAAACGTCTTGTGGATAGCCCAGCTATTATCATTACCCACTATGGGACCCATAGTTTGCAGCGGATGATGCAAGTTATGAATAGGAATTTAGATGATGTTGTGCCAGGTATACTGGAGATTAACCCAAGACATGGAATCATCAAACGCCTCAATGATCTTCGCAAAGAAGAAGATTCCTTCGCCCAATTAGCAGCTGAACAATTATTTGCTAATGCACAAATTGCCGCTGGAATTATCGTCGACCCTCGTAGTATGATTCATAGACTAAATGAGATTCTTGAGAAAGCACTAGGATAATTATTTCTAGGAAATACTGTCGAAAATAGTTCCTTGAAAATCGTTCATTCTAAAGAAAATTAATATCTGAGGTTATCTCCGTACTTTAGGAGGTAAGATAAATTAAATTACCCCCAAATAGGGATTTAAATAGCCTTATTTGGGGGTTTATTTTTCTATTGAAGCAATTGGAGGATTTTTATGAATATATTGGATTATTTTAAAAAAATAAGAGGGATAAACCAATAAATGGTGAAACAGATAGTTATTCTAAGTAATTTGTATCTTAGTTGAAGATAATGCAAACACTAAGGGCGATCCTTAAGAAGTAAGTCAAAAATATTTTACAAAGGTATGTCAAAACAAATCTTAAAGGGAATTCAGAAAAAGGTGAATATTAGAAAGGAAGTGAAAAGGTGACACATCGAAAAAGTGGAACACGTCCTATGATTTATTATTTGCATCCTAAGGACTCACGCAATCTAGCTCAAAAAGAGGAAGATTTAAAGAAGCTTCCTCGGGAATATCAGGAATATTATCGAGAATTAGTCAAATTCGTACCTTATCAACGGGTCTATATCGATCCTCTCTATACCTTGGGGTATGGAATTGATGCTAGTTTTTACCGCCTTATTCCCAAGATTGTTATTCGGGTAGCTAATAATGAAGAAATGGGAGAAATCTTGCCCTTATCTCAAAGAATGAAAATCCCAGTCACTTTCCGGACAGCTGGAACAAGTTTATCGGGACAGGCTTTGTCAGATTCTGTCCTATTGGTACTCCAAGGTTCTTGGCGTCATTATAATATTGAGGATGAAGGGAAGAAAATTACCCTGGAACCGGGAATTCTCGGGGTAGAAGCAAATCGCTACCTTCGTAAATATAAGAGAAAAATCGGTCCCGATCCTGCTTCTATCGACCACTGTATGATCGGAGGAATTGCCGCTAACAATGCCAGTGGTATGTGTTGTGGTACCTCAGATAACAGCTATAAGACTGTTGAAGAAATGAAGATTATTTTCGATGATGGTACTGTCTTAGATACAAGTGATCCTGCTTCCCGGCAATATTTCTTAGAACGCAAGAAAGATTTAATTAAGCAGATAGAGGAAATTCGGGATGAGATAAACTCTGATCCCTCTTTAGTAGAGAAGATTAAACAAAAGT
>JAAZLD010000360.1 GCA_012799495.1 Desulfitobacterium sp.
AGAACTTACACAGTAGCTAGTGCCGGTTCTCGGGGAAGTGGAGTTGTTCCTGCTTTGGTTAGACCTTATGGTGGTTATGTAAGCTCTTATTATGGGTACCGTGGTAGGGAGTTCCATACAGGAATTGACTATGCGGGTCCTTCAGGGAGTCCTTTTGTAGCAGCAGCTGCTGGTAAAGTAATAAGTGCAGGATGGCAAGGCAACTATGGGTACTGCCTCGTGATCGATCATGGTAACGGGGTAAGAACTCGCTATGCTCATGCTTCTAAGCTATTAGTTTCAGCAGGGCAAAATGTTTCCAGGGGGCAGACCATTGGTTTAATTGGCTCTACAGGTAGATCTTCCGGTCCTCACCTTCACTTTGAAGTCATCGTGAATGGAAGCCATGTCAATCCGAGAAACTACGTAAAGTAAATATATTGAACTATTTTACTGCTAAGGAGGAGTTTTATGACAAAAGTAGAAAGAATCTTAGCAGTTTTAGAAGGAAGGCCTGTGGACAAGCTTCCTAAAGGAGAGTTTTATTTAGAAGATGAATTAGTAAGAAAGTTAATTCAAGAAAAAAACTCTTTAACTCCCTCAAGGATAGATCTAGAAGAAAAAGATGAAGCTTATGAGCGTCTAGGAATCGACGCTCTTGTCTTTATGCCTGAAAAAGGCAAAGAAGAACCTTGGCAAGAGTTAGCTACTTGGCGCTTGAAAAAGGATTATTTTCTCTTTGCCTTAATAGATGGCCCTTTTCAAGGGGTAGGCTATGGATATGAGGATTTCATGGAATTCCTCATGGATACACGTGATGAGGAGAAACTCCAAGACCTTATCCAGAAAGCAATGAATAAAAGTTTAGAGTTAGGGAAAAAGGCCTTAGTTGCCGGAGCTCATGGTATCCTAATCGCTGATGATATCGCCTATAATCATAGCACTTATGTCTCTCCAACTATCTTAAGAAATAACTTCTTTCCTCATACCAAGGAATTGATGGACAATCTCAATGGAGAAGCTCTAGAATTAAGAGGAGAGAAAGTGCCTTTTTTCTTCCACTCTGATGGAAATATTCTCTCTGTAATCAAAGATCTTAAAGGTATGGGTTTTCAGGGAATTCATTCTTTAGAACCTGTTATGGATATGGCTCAGATCCGGGAAGAAGCAGGGGATATGTGTTTAATGGGTGGATATGATCTGAGTTGGTTTTTCACTGGGGGAATTTCTAAGGCTGAAGAGCTTCTTCAAGAAGCACTAAAGGGACCATATATTTTTGGAAGTACCTCAGGAATATTAAGTGGCGATTTAGAACCTGAGCCTATTATTAAAGTTTATGATTTTGTAGACGAATATTTTAAAACAGAAAAATAATCTTTGCTAATGATGCAAGGTTGCCTAAGAAGGTTGAGAGCGATTTAAAGATGACTTCCCCCAAATCCTCCAAATCCCCCTGAATTATGTACACCTGAAAAAACCCTTATCTAAAAACATAGTAACTAATATATAAGTAACACTGAAACCATTATATATTGCCCACTACGAAAAGAAATGGCACTATAAGCAGATGCTAATAGTGCCTTAATTCGTGTTATGCAAGAGCAAGAATAACCTTAGGTTGTTATTAAAATTTTAGGCCGAGTTCTCCCTAACCCTAAGAAGATTATTGATTACTTTATTCAGAGTTTCGATGCATTGTTTAAGCTCTTCGGAGCTTATTCCTTCTGTGGCTTCTTTATTAGTAAGACTTCCTATCGCCATAAGATCATCTTGGAGATTGCGTCCCTTTTCCGTAAGATAGATTAAATTAGTTCGGCGATCGGATGGATGCCTCTTCCTTACCACTAAATCATGCTTTTCCATATTATTAAGTATTCTAGAAACACTGGGCTCATCTTTTTGAGTAGATAGAGCTAAGCTGTTCTGGCTTTGTCCATCTTGCTTCCATAAATAGAGGAGAATTCGCCATTGTTCAATAGTAACATCAAAATTATGAGCTTTAAAATTTTGGGATAAGCGTTGGGCGATTAAACGTGCCACTAGATCAATTTTGTATCCAAAAGATCCTGCAGAATAGGTTTCAAAGGTTGGCATAGTAAGACCTCTCTTATGAAAATTTTTTAATTTAATATTGTTAAAAACTTGACAAACAATCCCTTAAATTACCTTAATTTAGTCAACTTCATGTTAAATTTACATACATCTGTATTTGTTACACACTCATCAGATTTCCCGCAATTTTATCAAGGGTTTTCATGCATTTTACTAGCTCTTCAGGGTTTATTCCATCAGTAGCTTCGTTATTTGTAAGACTTCCCATTGCCATAAGACCATCCCGTAAATTCTTCCCTCTTTCCGTGAGGTAGATGAGATTAGTCCTTCGGTCCTCAGGGTGTCTTTTCCTTACTACTAAATCGTGTTTTTCCATTGTATTGAGAATCCTAGACACACTAGGCTCGTCTTTCTGGGTAGATGTAGCCAAGCTAGTTTGGCTTTGTCCATCCTCTTTCCATAAAAAAAGGAGGATTCTCCAGTGTTCGAGAGAAACATCGTAATTATGGGACTTAAAATTATGGGTTAATTGCTGGCCAATTAAGCGTGCAGTCTTATTAACTTTAAATCCAAGAGATCTTGCTGAATATTCATCAAAAGTCGACATAGGTAACTCCTTTTCAAATTTCTCAAACAATTTTTATAAGTTTTCTGCAATATTTTTTGCCTTATTCAATAATACCCTGTTTTCCTTGTTATTGCAAGTATTTAATTATTTATTAATAGTTATCAATTTATTTAATAAATTATCCTTTTATATAAGTAGTTTTTAAAAGGTTTTAATAAAGTGTTAATATTAAAAAAACGGTAAACATAAATAAAAATATATAACTTATATAAATAATACAACTTATTAAATATATGTCAAATATAAAGAGTCTAAACTAAGTTGGACAATAATGGTAAAAGTAGCTACAAAAGACCAGATGAAAAAGCAACAGTTTTGGATAATATTCGACAAATGTATCGAATAAAAAAGCTTTGGGTTAGTCCCAAAGCTTTAGATGTTTAGATTATCTTACCAATTACTACGTCTACGTGAAGAGAAGCAATCCCGACAATAAACGGGCTTTTCACCAGAAGGTTGAAAAGGAACAGTTGTTTCTACTCCACAGTCAGAGCAAACTGCAGGATACATTGTCCGTTGGGGGCGGGAAAATCCGCCATTGTTATTGCGAGCTTTCCGTGCAGCTCTGCAGGATGGGCAACGGCCAGGTTCATTTGTAAAACCTTTTTCCGCATAGAATTCCTGCTCAGAAGCTGAGAAAACGAATTCTGCCTCACATTCTTTACATGCTAATACTTTGTCTGAATACATGAAAAAACCTCC
>JAAZLD010000035.1 GCA_012799495.1 Desulfitobacterium sp.
CGCACTACCCACTGAAAGTTCCATCATCATTAATCTTTCGGGACGGGGAGATAAAGATATGGAAACCTTCGCTCGGGAGGTGAATTTATGAGTCTCCTCTTAGAAAAAGCCTTAAAGAAAGCCCAAAATCTTACTCCTTCCAACCCTTTAGGTATAGGGATAACTCCCTATCTTATGGCTGGTGATCCTAATCCAGAAACCACTCTTCGCCGGATGCTCCAACTTGCCAAAGGGGGTGTGGATGTTATAGAGCTAGGAGTCCCCTTTAGCGACCCTATGGCTGATGGCCCCATCATTCAGGCAGCAGGTCAACGAGCCTTAGAGCAAGGAATGAATCTAACCAAAGTTCTCCGACTGACTGCCCAATTTCGTGCCCAAAATCAGGATACACCTATCCTCCTGATGAGCTATTTAAATCCCCTTCTGAAGTATGGCCTGGAATCCTTCTTAAGAGATGCTCAATCTTCCGGAATTAATGGGCTGATCTTACCTGAACTCCCTTGGCGAGAAAGTTCCTCCTTCCAGGAAAAGCTCAAAAAATACGCCCCTGAACTAACCCTTATCCCTATGGTAGCCCAAACCAGCTCCCAGGACCATTTAAAAAGCCTCTCCCAAGCTGAAAAAGGCTTCGCCTATGTCCTCTCTCGCCATGGTATTACAGGGGGAGATGCTACAATCCTCGATTCAACCTTAGAATATATTCGCTCCCTAAAAGAGGAGCTTACTCTTCCCTTATATGTGGGCTTTGGCATTCATTCCCCAAACCAAGTAGAAAAACTAGCAGGGGTATGTCAAGGAGTTATCGTAGGGAGTGCCCTCGTACAAAAATACGCCCACCTGGATGCCTTAGATCTTCCCCATGAAGAAAAACTAAAAAAAGAAGAGGAAATTGCCACCTGGCTTATTAGCTTACGTCAACCAACTCTCAAGGAGGAATAACAATGTACCTTGCCCAAAAAGAATGGTTCCTTTCAACTTATCCCTCTATTTCCTCTTCCTGGGTTCTTGATCTCCTTCAATTTGCTGAAACTTTAGGAGAACCCTGCTTAGCCCTCTTAGAAGGAAACGAAAAGGATGCCCAGCGCACTTACCTGGCCTTTGGGAAAGGCTGGGTTCTAACCCCAAGCTCAGCAAGCTCAGCTATTTCGCCCCCTCAGGATCCTCTAGAACACCTGCGTTCCTTTATCAAGGAGCATCACCCAGGCCTAGAATGCCACAGCGGTATCATCGGGTACTTGGATTATGAATGGGGCCTTTATTGGGAAAATCCCCACTCCTTAGAAACCACTCCTAACTACTTTTTTCGCCTTAGCCCTATTAACCTCGTCCTCTTACCAGAGGAAAAGAAAGTTATTCTCGAAGTCTTAACTACAGACAAAAGTACTCTGAAAAAAACTTTTACCCACTGGAAAAAGGGAATAGAAGAGTTTCTCAATAGCTATACCTTTCCCTCTGACTCTTCGATTTCTGGTTACACCACCGCTCATTTTAAACCTTCAAGTTTTTCTAACGTTTCCACCCTTTCGACACCACCCACCTCTTCCACCTTATCTATCCCTTCCATTCCATCAAACTCTTCTACCACTCCTGCTCATTCCATCTCATCCAACCATCCCATCCCCTCCACCCCCGGTTCCCCACCTAATGTTCGGAATCTAGAGTTAGGACCTTGGCTCTCCAATTTTTCCCATGGGGACTTTCTTAAACAAGTAGAAAGAATCCAGGAGCGTATCCGCAAAAGTGATATTACCCAAGGAGTCCTTTCCCAACGTTTTACTCTAAAGAAAAAGGTCCAGCCTTGGCCCATTTATCAGAAACTTAGACTTCTCAACCCTTCCCCCTGGCTATTCTGTGTATTTGGTGAAGGGGAAACCCTTGTTGGAAGCTCACCAGAACTGCTAGTCTCTACAGTAGGTTCCCATGTCCAAACTCGCCCCATAGCTGGCACCCGTCCCCGAGGTAGTACCGATGAAGAAGATCAAAACTTAGTGCAGGACCTTCTCCAAGACAAAAAGGAAAGAGCTGAGCACACTATGCTGGTAGAACTAGGACAAGATGAGATCCGCCGCGTATCTACTAAGGGTAGTGTCATAGTTAAGGATAATTTTAAAGTAGAAAGATTCTCCCATGTGATGCACATTGTTTCCACAGTAGAGGGAAAGTTAGATCCCACTTATGAGTCCCTAGATGCATTAAAGACTCTTTTCCCTGCTGGAACCCTAACAGGCTCCCCTAAGATAAAGGCCATGGAAATTCTCCAAGATTGTGAACCTACCCCCCGAGGACCTTATGGAGGCGCCCTAGGAATCTATCGCTGGAATGGAGATCTAGACTTTTGCATCACGATCCGCACCCTTATCATCAAAGAAAATGAAGTAAGCGTCCAAAGTGGTGCCGGAATAGTGGAGGACTCAATCCCGGAAAAAGAATATCAGGAAACCCTCCATAAAGCACAGGCCTTATTTAGGGCTATAGAAGAATAGGGTTAGCTTATTATACATCCGCGCCGCTCACCAAAAAGAGACAAGGGTTTTGATTCCCTTGTCTCTGCTTGACTAAAATATCTTTTCGCCTTAAGGCTTACTTATGCAGTTTCTTCTTTTTTCCCTTTGGCATTATCTATAGTTACGAGCAAAGGTTCTTCTTTTTTCTCAATGACCTCTTTTGTAACTACACATTTGGTCACATCGTTACGGGAAGGTACTTCATACATGACATTTTGCATGATTTCTTCCACAATTGCTCTTAAGCCACGAGCTCCAGTGTTGCGGCGGATAGCCTCTTCTGCAATAGCTTTTAAGGCTTCTTCCTTAAATTCTAGAGCTACTCCATCTAATTCTAAGAGCTTTTCATATTGTTTAACTAAGGCATTCTTCGGTTCTGTGAGGATCCGTACCAAAGCTTCTTCGTCTAAGGCATCTAGCTTAACAATGACGGGAAGACGGCCTACGAACTCTGGAATCAAACCATACCTAAGCAAGTCAGCAGGGAGCAATTCTCTCAAAAGATCCCCGATTTTTTGTTCGCTCTTAGTCTTGATTTCGGCTCCGAAACCCATAACCTTTTTGCCAATTCGATTTTGGATGATTTTATCGATGCCATCAAAAGCTCCACCCACAATAAAGAGGATATTTGTGGTATCCAATTGGATGAATTCCTGATGGGGATGTTTCCGTCCTCCTTGGGGCGGTACGCTAGCTACAGTTCCTTCAAGAATTTTAAGCAAAGCTTGCTGAACCCCTTCTCCTGATACATCCCGAGTAATAGAGGGATTCTCAGATTTACGGGCAATCTTATCGATTTCATCAATATATACAATGCCTTTTTCAGCTCTCTCAACATCATAATCTGCTGCTTGGATTAGTTTGAGGAGAATATTCTCCACATCCTCACCCACATAGCCAGCTTCAGTCAAAGAAGTAGCATCAGCAATTGCAAAGGGAACATTTAATACTTTAGCCAGTGTAGAAGCTAGCAAAGTTTTTCCTGAGCCAGTAGGCCCTAACATAATAATATTGGATTTTTGCAGCTCTACATCATCAATCTTCATACCTAAGTTGATGCGCTTATAATGGTTGTACACAGCGACAGACATGGCTTTTTTGGCCTCATCTTGTCCGATGACATATTGATCGAGGATCGCCCTAATTTCCATGGGCTTAGGGATTTCCCCAATTTCCAGTCCTAAATCTTCATTTAGTTCTTCTTCAATAATTTCGTTACAGAGTTCTATACACTCATCGCAAATATATACACCTGGGCCAGCAACGAGCTTTTTAACCTGATCTTGAGTTTTTCCACAAAATGAACACTTAAGCTGGTTTTTTTCGTCGTTGTACTTTGCCATCCTCTCACCTCTCTAGCACAGAATCCCTCTGCACATAGGCTATGCCTGCTCGATGAGGAAGTTTACCGTTTTCTCATTAACTAAGGTTTGACGATAAACATCCATCTCTCCACGTGCCATTAGATTCTGTTTTAAATTTTCCGCATCAGTTTGATATTGTTCAGCAAGTTTTGCTAATTCCTTATCTATTTCTTCCTCGGATACCTCAATTCCTTCTGCTTTTGCAATAGCTTCAATTACTAACTCAGATTTGACGTTTTCTGTCGCTTGAACTCTAAATTGCTCTCTCAATTCTTCGATACTAGTTCCTGTGTATTGACAATAGGTTTCCAAATTTAATCCTTGATAAGCAAGGTTTTGGGAAACTTCATTAAGCATAGCTCCAATTCTATCGTCAATCATAACTTCCGGAATTTCAACACTGGCATTATTTACAGCTTTAGAAAGGATTGCATTTTTATATTCCATTTCTGCCCGCTCTTCAGCCGCTTTCATAAGTTTGTCTCTTAAGTCCGCTTTCAATTCATCTAAAGTGTCGAATTCGCTAACATCTTTTGCAAATTCATCATCTAAGGGAGCAAGTTGTTTTCTTTTAATTTTGTTGATCTTGACTTTAAATAGAGCATCCTGACCTTTTAGGCTTTCCACATGATATTCATCTGGGAAGCGAACGTTAACATCTACTTCCTGTCCAATTTCCGCTCCGATAAGTTGTTCTTCAAATCCAGGGATAAATGTACCGGAGCCAATTACTAAGTCATGACCTTCTGCAGTACCACCATCAAAAGGAACTCCATCTACACTTCCTGCAAAGTCGATATTTACTGTATCTTGTTCTTCAACTTTACCTTCTTCTAAGTTAATAATTTGAGCATGTTGCTCTTGTCTGCGCTTTAATTCTTCTTCTACCTCTTCTTCTGATACGGTAGCTGCAGTTTTTTCAACTTCTAGGCCTTTATAATCCCCTAATTCAACTTCTGGCTTGACAGTAACTTGAGCCTTAAAAATAAACTCTTTACCATCTTCTAATTGAACTAGATCGATTTCAGGACGATCCACTGGTTCGATTCCTGATTCAGCTACAGCTTTCATATATTCTACCCCGAGAATATCATCTACAGCCTCACTATAAAGAGCCTCCGTTCCTACAAAGCGCTCTACCATGCTTCGAGGTGCTTTCCCTTTACGGAACCCAGGGATATTAACTTGATTAGCCATCTTTTTGGCAACGCGATTCACAGCATCAGTAAAAACTTTAGCCTCTACTGTAACTTCTAGTTCTACCTTGTTCTTCTCTATTTTCTCCACTTTAACAGACATATGTGCTCCCCCTTAAATTGCTTCCTTGAAATTTTATAGCCATAAATTTTAATATTGATATTCTGTCCGAAATTTGCCTAAGACAAACTAGACATTTTTCGTCATTACTTAATTCACTCTTCTAAAAATGACCTAAAAGGGGAACTTTCCGTTCCCCCTTCTTAAGCAAGGTTCAAAAGTTTCTTAAGTTTCTCATTGTAAATTTTACCTGATCATTCTACCAGAGTGTAAGTTGGAAATCAAGGCTAAAAGAATAATACCTTAGATTTTCTCATTATTTCATCTTTATTCCCCTTGAAGCTTCCTTTAATTCGTCCTTTCCCCTATTAATAAGGGAAAAAATATGTTCAACAGCTCTTTCTGCAGCATGACCAGGTAAGGCCTGTGCCGCCGCCCACTTCATCTGAGAAACCTTTTCTGGATTAGTCAGAAGATCTGCGATTATATTTTCTAACTCCTCATCATTTCTAGCTATTTTAGCTGCACCAATTTTCGCCAAAAACTTTGCATTTTCTCCTTCTTGGCCAGGAATAGGTTTATAGATAATCATGGGTAGTTTTTTAGTCAATGATTCTGATACGGTTAATCCTCCCGCTTTGGTGACGATAAGATCCGCTACACTCATGAGCTCTTCTACATTTCTGACAAAACCATAACAGGTTATAGGGTTTTTCCCTTTGAGCTCTTTCATAGTCCGGTAGAGCTTTTCATCTCGTCCACAGACTACTAATATCTGTACTGGTATATCCCAATTAAGGAGAACTTTGCAGATATTTTTTAGTCCTCCTGAAACACCATAAGCACCAGCCATTAGAAGGATCGTTGGACGAATACTCTTTAAGTTAAGCTTTTCAATAACCTTTTTTCTATCTAGCTCCACTTCAAATTTAGGATCTACAGGTATACCGGTAATTTTGATTTTATTTGGTTCTATTCCCCGGGCACATAATCCATCATGGATACCCTGACAACCTCCTATATAAAGATCCACACCAGTGTTAATATACTGAGTATGAACATCAAAATCCGTTACTACAGAAATTACTGGTGCCTTTAACAATCCTCTAGTACGTAATTCTCCAAAGATGCTACCAGCCATATGGAAAGTAGAAATGATCACATCAGGGTTCAAATCATTGATATAATCTAAGAATTCTTTACGACCAATGAGGTTGATAAAGCGCTGAATGGGTGAGTCAGGCCTGATTTTATATGTCCGATAATAAAACGTTCCATATAGTTTTGGGGTATGTTTAATCAGTTCGATATAGGATTTCTTTACTACTTTATTTAAAGTTTTGCTAATATACTCTCCAAAGTCTAGGTGGGTTATCTCAGCTTGAGGTGCTTTCTCTTTTATTACTTTTATGATAGCCTCTGCAGCTCGCAAATGACCATCCCCAATTGTTGCTGAAAAAACTAGGACCCTCAACTCCCCCACATTCAATCCTCCTTTGATTTTCCTTACTTACTCATTGTACCTTATAAATGTAGAATCACAATAGACCTTAGGAAGAATAATTTTCCTCCATCTCCATCTTTTAATATTAGGTTTTTTTAAAATTTTATTGAAAAAGACTTGTCAATTCATAAAAATTAAGCTAGAATAATATTCGCAGGTTTTTTTGCGGAAGTGGCGGAACTGGCAGACGCACTGGATTTAGGTTCCAGCGGGAAACCGTGGGGGTTCAAGTCCCTTCTTCCGCACCATA
>JAAZLD010000361.1 GCA_012799495.1 Desulfitobacterium sp.
AATCAATACAAAAAAAGCAGAAATTAAAGAGAAAGCCCGGGAAAATGCCTTAAGTCTATTAAGAAGAATTGGCCTCGAGGATAAAGCAGATGTTTATCCATCTACTTTGTCTGGTGGCCAAAAGCAAAGGATAGCTATAGTTAGGGCCTTGGCTATGAACCCTAAAGTGATGCTCTTTGATGAACCTACCTCAGCCCTTGACCCAGAGATGGTAGGGGAGGTTCTAGACTTAATCAGGCAACTAGCTGATGAAGGTATGACTATGGTAATTGTGACCCACGAAATGGGCTTTGCTAGAGAAGTAGCTACTCGGGTACTTTTTATGGATGAAGGACGAATTGTAGAGGACGATACTCCCGAAGAAATATTCAACAACCCAAAACATCCCCGAACACAGGAGTTTTTATCAAAAGTTCTTTAGAAATGCTGAGTATGGCTGGCTTTATCTATTAGATCTGCTGATCTGCTAAATTAGTCTAAATCACTAAGCTACTGAATTGCATAATTGTGGAAAGAGTCCCCCTTGAAATACCTTTTAGGGGGGACTTTTTTCTTTTCACTGTTAGGTCTTTCATTTTTCGTAATAACTGTTTAGTAAAGTTAAGTTCCCCCGAAAATATAGGAGGAAAGCCCAATGTAAATGGAGCAAAATCAGCCCAAAAGCTAGAATCCATTGTTCGGGCAAAAATGAACAAAAAACCTTCAAATTAAGACATAAATGGCGAATATTTTACTTAGCTCGTGGAATTACCCCTCAAAAGCTGAGGGATAAAATTTCTCTATATGTAACATTTTCAGATAATTCCAATCATTAAAAAAATGGGTCTTGACTATAATTTGTACATGTGGTAATTTCTACATAGTTAGTATTGCAAGTAAATTCACACCCTACCTATGTGACATTTTTCATTAAAATTGTGAATAATCCCACGGAAACATTCTAAAAAGGATTTTTTTTCGCATCTAAATGTTAAATAACGCAAAATATGTCATAAAATTGTTCTATTATTGCAAGGTTCCGGAGGACAGATTTAGGATTCAAGAGCATAAGCTTATTTGGGTCCTAGAAAATATTAATAAATATAAAGGAGGAGAACTATGAAAAAACGTCTAGCTGTTATCCTGTCTGTTGCATTGGCATTATCCTTACTTGCCTTCCCAACATTCGCTACAACAGACACATCCACTGGGGCATCAGCAGCGGATCCAGCTCCTGCTACTGCACCAAAACCATCTACTCCGGCTCCGGCCACTAAAGCACCTGCTGCACCTGCAGCAACATCAGATGCTACTTACACTGTAGTTAAAGGGGATGCTATGTGGAAAATCGCTCAAAAGCATGGCATGACTCTAAAGGAGTTAGTAGCATTAAATCCACAAATCAAGAATATTAACTTAATCTACCCTGGTCAAAAAATCAATGTTAAGAAAGCTGCTTCAAGTGCAACTGTAGCACCTGCAGGCAAACTGTACTATGGTGTTGGGATGGCTTCTAACTATCGATTGCGTGGCGATACTCCAGAAAGAGATACCCTTGCTATCACCAGTGCAGCTGTTGTTTTTGACGAAAAAGGAAGAATTGTTGACTTAGAAATGGATGTTCTAGAAATCAACCCAACAGCATTTCCTGGCTGGCGTCTTCATGTTGCCGAAGATGAAGCTGCTCTAGCAGCGTTAACTGATGGCGATAAATTAGGTTTCGCTTGGGAAACTAAACGGGAAAAAGGGCCTGAAGGTTATAATATGGTAGGGCAAAATTCTGGAAAGACCTATTTTGAGCAATTAGATTACTATGAAGATTTCTTTACTGGTATGACAGTTGCTGAAGTAAAAGCATGGTTTAATAAATATACTGGTGCAAATGGAAAGCCATATCCCTTAGCTTATCCTGATGCAATGACAGATGAGCAAAAGGCAGCTACTGCAAACTTTACTGATGATGAAAAGAAAATGCTTATTGATGTGACCACTAATGCCACAAAGGCAATCCAAGACAATCATTCTCGCTTTATCGATGCTATCGAAAATGCTTGGAATTTAAAAGTTGAATTAAAAACCAGTCTATAAAATTCTAATACTTAACAAAAACCGATGGAAATGAGCTGTGACGTTCATTTCCATCGGTTCTTTATAGTGTTTTGGTGTGTTGGTCTTACTTCAACAAAAGCAAATATTATTGAACTTAAAAAAACAGATCCCTTCGAGTAGGAGGTGGATCTGTTCTTCTTGTTCAGTGCACTTATTGAATTATAATTATCTATAAATATAGATACCACTTCTTATAATCCTATAAGAACTTTTGCATTTTCATGGCCTCAGCCATATTGCCTTTTATTTTGAGCTTCCCAGTCATAACTGCTGCCATGGCATTCAGCTTTCCGTTATAAAAATCTACGAAGTTTTTAAATTTAGCTATGATAGTTACTCCTGCATCTGGAGCTTCCCCTTCTCCATATGTTACATTCCCATTATCGAAAGTAACATACCATTTTCCATTATTATCTGCGGAAAAATCATACTGGAAGGTTCCGTTCATTTCTGCAGTCAAGTCAGATTTCTCTTCTGTTTTCTTAATGAAATCATCTAATAATTCTTTAGGTGTGTTCATTTTCAATCCCCCCATTTTCTCTCTATGTCTGTAGACGGAATATTCAAATAAATGATAACACACTCTCGTGGAAAGTGGTATATTTTTCTATCCGAACTATTCACTCTCTTCATGTGAGACCCTTCTTGTTAGGCGTTTTTTACGAGGGACTTGATGAAATGCCTTGATTGCTATGCCGTTTACAATGTCGTCCTTTTGCTATAGTGATAAT
>JAAZLD010000362.1 GCA_012799495.1 Desulfitobacterium sp.
CATTTTCATACTCCTTTTTACTTCTAAACTCGCTGATTCACCACATCTTAGTTTAAGGTATTTAGTTATTATTGCTTGCCTAGTTAGTGAAAGATTTGTATTATATTAGTAATCATTTAGTAGCAAGTTAGTAATTACCTAGTAGTTAATTAGTAGACACTTAGTATTATAATGACGATTTAGGTTATACTATATAACAAACCATTTTCGAAGATTAGAGGAAGATTAGAAATGGAAAGGAGGGGGCAACTTGAGTAAGATCAACGCTTTAATAGATCTTTCTACTAATAAACGCTACTTAACCCGTCAACAGGTTCTTTATAGGCTGGATAATTCAAATCGCTTACAGTTTAAAAGGCTTTGGCAGGATATTCTTAATTATAGAATGACTAAATCTACAGAATTACCTTTAAAAAATGAGCACGGGAAAAGCTTCTGGTTTATGCTCCCACCTTTCATGGAAAAGAAGATTCATGATTTACACTTTGTAGCAAGGTATAAACTTGAAGAAATCGCCACTAAAGAACTCATAAAAAAACAATTGCTTGAAGAAATGTTACTTGAAGAATCCTATTTTTCTAGCTTTATAGAAGGTGCTTTTACTACAAAAAAAAGAGCTCGTGAGGTAGTTAAAACTAATAAAGCTTCAGATACAAGTGAACAAATGGTCTTAAACAATTTCAATGCAATGAACTTTATTCTCGATAATCTTGATAAAGAAATAAATGAAGATCTATTTATTCAAATTCACCGAATACTCACAAGGGATATCCTAAAGAAGGAAGATATTTCAGACGGATATCGTAATGATAAGGTATATGTTGCAGACCCTAATCTGACCGCACCTGTTTTCATTCCCCCAAACCACGAATTAATAAGTTCTATGATGAATGACCTATTCAATTTTATTAACGATGCTTCCCCAGAAAAATTCATTCAACCTCTTATTAAAGCTTTTATCATTCACTTCTATATTGGGTATGTTCACCCCTTCTTTGATGGTAATGGGCGGGTTGCAAGAGCTATATCCTACATGTATTTATTAAAACAAGGATACGAGTTTTTCAAATTCTTTTCTATTTCCAGTATTATTAATAAAGACAGGAAAAGATATTACCAATCCTTTATCGACGCAGAAAATAAAGATTTAGATATCACCTATTTTATCTGCACACAATTAGATATAACATTAGAATCTGTAAAAGCAGTTATTGATAAACTTTATAAAGAATTAAAAGATCTACATCTCCGAGAAACTCTAGCTATAGATGGTGTTCTCCTTTCTCCAAGACAAGAAAAGTGCATTACCTTTCTTGAGAAAAAGGAATCTAATATAGTTACTATCAAGGATTACGAAAAGAAGTTCAAAGTATCATATGAAACCGCTAGAAGAGATCTGCTAGAACTAAGTGAGTTAGGGTTCTTTACAAAGCATTCTAAAGGGAAGAAATTTGTTTTTCTATATCAAGGACTAGGAGGCTACCTAGCTCAGAAAAAATAACCTATACTCTTTTCTTCTACAAGCATGATATAGTTATTAGAAAGTAATTCCCATAGTAAAGGGGAGTCCGCTTACTACTAAGTAATACCGCGGCACTCCCTTTTTTAAATAGTCAAAAAATCTTAAGTCTTTTTAGACTTATTTTTTCTTTATAACAGCTTTTACCCCTGCTTTAACATCTTCTTTGGTTAAACCATACTTTTCTAACAGTTCCAAGGGGCGGCCTGACTCGCCAAAGGTATCTTTGATACCAATTCGCACTATAGGGGTAGGGGCTTCTTCACTTAGGACTTCTGCCACAGCGCTACCTAAACCACCAATGATATTGTGTTCTTCGGCAGTTACTACGGCTTTCGTCTTTTTAGCGTAGGAAATGATAGTCTCACGATCTAAAGGCTTAACAGAGGCTACATTCACCACTGCAACTTTTATACCTTCTTCCTCTAATTCCTTAGCAGCTTCCATAGCTTCAGCTACCATCAATCCATTAGCAAAGATCGTGCAATCTTCCCCTTCTCGTACAACATTAGCTTTACCGATTTCAAATTTATAATTTTCATCGAATAAGAGGGGTACACCTAAACGACCCATCCGGATATAAACAGGACCATCATATTTTGCTGCTGCATAAATAGCTTGCTTGGTCTCTTCTCCATCAGCAGGAACTAGAACTGTCATATTAGGCATAGCCCGCATAATAGCTATATCCTCTACCGCTTGATGGGAACCACCATCTTCCCCTACTGATACTCCCGAGTGAGTAGCGGCAATTTTAACATTGAGTTTAGGATAAGCGATGGAATTGCGGATCTGTTCAAAAGCTCGTCCAGTAGCAAAGATAGCAAAGGTACTGGCGAAAGGAATTTTCCCAGCAGCTGCTAAGCCTGCTGCGGTACCCATGAGATTTGCCTCAGCAATACCCATATTGAAAAATCTCTCTGGGTAGTTTTTAGCAAATTCGGCAGTTTTAGTAGATTTAGATAAATCTGCATCTAAAACCACAATATCTTTGTTTTCTGCTCCTAAGGCCACTAAAGCTTTGCCATAGGCATCCCGTGTTGCTTGCTTAGTCAAGGGAAGCCACCTCCTCCCGCAATTCTTGCAGAGCTTTTTCTCCTTGTTCAGCACTAGGGGCACTTCCGTGCCAATCAGCTTGATCTTCCATAAATGAAACACCTTTACCTTTAATAGTATGGGCAATCAAGATAGTTGGTTTTCCTTTAGTGGATTTGGCTTCCGCAAAAGCTGCTAGGAGGGCCTCAATATCATGGCCATCTACGGAAATGACATGCCAACCAAAGGCCCGCCATTTTTCATCGATGGGATCGATGTTCATGACGTTTTCTGTTGCTCCATCGATTTGGAGACCATTAAGGTCTAGAATAGCTGTAACATTATCAAGCTTGTAATGAGCAGCTGCCATTGCTGCTTCCCAAACTTGCCCTTCCGCCATTTCTCCGTCCCCTAAAAGAGCATATACCCGATAATTCTTATTATCTAATTTGCCTGCTAAAGCCATCCCATTAGCTGCAGACAAACCTTGCCCTAAGGAGCCTGTGGACATATCTACACCAGGAACTTTTCTCATGTCAGGATGACCTTGGAGCATCCTCCCTGTTTGGCGGAGTCCTAATAGTTCTTCCTTAGGAAAGAAGCCCTTTTCAGCTAATGCAGCATAGAGTACAGGAGCTGCATGTCCTTTAGCTAAGACAAACCGATCACGATCTGCCCATTGAGGATCCTCTGGTTTAATTTTCATTTCTTGAAAGTATAACACTGCAAGAATATCCGCTGCTGAGAGACTTCCCCCAGGATGACCGGACTTAGCCGGCACTAGCATGGTAATGATATTTTGGCGAATTTGATTGGCCATGCGTTTTAATTCAAGTATTTCCACCGTAATCCCCTCCTATATTACCTTTTCAAACTCCTATAGGGTTAGATTTAAACTTCCTTATGGAAAGAAGGTTTGACAAAATGCCAAACCCCCGGCTTATTTCACCTTATTACTTTGTTGCAGATAAGCCGCAATAAACTCATCGATTTCTCCATCCATGACAGCAGTTATATTACCTGTTTCTACATTTGTTCGATGGTCTTTAACCATACTATAAGGATGGAAAACATAGGAGCGGATTTGGCTGCCCCAAGCAATCTCTTGTTGTTCACCACGAATTTCTGAGAGTTCTTCTTCTTGCTGTTTTCGACGTAACTCTAAAAGCTTAGCCTGCAAAATACGCATACAATAGGCACGGTTTTGAATTTGAGATCGTTCACTTTGAGATTGAACAACGATCCCTGTGGGAAGGTGAGTTATCCTTACTGCTGAATCAGTCTTATTAACATGTTGCCCCCCTGCCCCACCAGCACGAAATGTATCCACTTTTATATCTTCCGGTGGAATCTCAATATCATCTGTGTCACCCATCACTTCTGGGATAACATCTACAGATGCAAAAGAGGTGTGCCTACGGCCGGAAGAATCAAAGGGAGAGATCCGCACTAAGCGGTGAACTCCCTTTTCCGCCTTTAGATAACCATAGGCATTTTCTCCACCGAAGGAGAGGGTTACACTCTTGATTCCTGCTTCATCTCCAGGTAAGAAATCCAATGTTTCTACTTTATAACGATGACGTTCTCCATACCGGATATACATGCGGTGGAGCATGGAAACCCAATCTTGGGCTTCTGTACCTCCTGCCCCAGCGTGAAGAGTTACAATTGCATTATTGCGATCATAAGGTCCGCTAAGGAGAATTTCTAGTTCCAGGACATCCAATGTCTTTTGGATTTCACGAACTTCTTTTTCTATCTCACTCTCCAGTGACTCTTCATTTTCTTCTGTCGCTAATTCATATAGAGCCTGGAGATCATCTGATTTGTTTTGTAGGTTGTAGAAAGTTTTTATTTTTTCCTGATGACGAGTTACTTCCTGCATAACCTTTTGGGCTTTTTCCGGTTCATCCCAGAAGCCTGGTTCCTGCATTACTACTTCCAGAGCCTTTACCTTTTCTTCTCGTTGAGAAACGTCAAAGGGACACCCTCAAATCTGCTAAGCGCATTTCTATATTTTCCAGCTCTTTTTTCCATTCAGTAATCACTTAACTTTCACCACCTAAGTCTAATAAAACTTATTTATAGTAAGAAAACTATTATTTTTACTATCTCACAAAGAGCTATATTTATTTATATTTTATGCTCCACAACATCTCTTATATTTTTTGCCGCTACCACAAGGACAAGGTTCATTACGTCCAACTTGCCGTCCTTCCTTTTTGATGGGTTTGGCTGGTTGAGCCTCTTCCTTGTTAGTACGTACTTGTTGAGGTTCTTCGGGTTTTTGCTCCGCTACTTGAGGGGTAACTCTCATAATAAAGCGGATAGTATCCTCTCTGATGGCTGAGATCATTCCTTGGAACATATCATAGGCTTCCCGACGATATTCCACTAAAGGATTTTTCTGTCCATAGGCTCGTAAGCCGATACCTTCTCTTAGCATATCCATTGAGTCGAGATGGTCCATCCACTTTTTGTCTACTACTTGGAGAGTAACAGCCCGCTCGATTTCCCGCATGAGTTCTTCCCCGAATTCCTCTTCCCGGGCTTGGTAATAGGCATTAGCCTTTTCCAAAAACAACTCTACAATTTCTTCTTTATCTAAGTTGGCAAGTTCCTCAGGAGTGATGCCATGGTTGGGGAGGAAAAGATTATGAGCATAATCTAAGAGACTCTTGAGATCCCACTCTTCTGGATAAGGGCTTTGAGCACTAAACATATCTACAGTCTCTCTTACCACATTATCTAGCATATCCAGAATGCTTTCTCTAAGGTTTTCACCTCTAAGAACCTGACGGCGTTGTTCATAAATAACTTCCCGCTGCATATTCATGACATCGTCATAGTCTAGGACATGTTTACGAATTTCAAAGTTACGGTTTTCAACTCTACGTTGAGCTGTTTCTACAGAACGGGTAATCATCTTAGAGGTAATAGGTACAGAATCATCCATTCCTAATTTGTCCATCATACCCATGATATTCTCTGCGCCGAAAAGTCGCATGAGATCATCTTCTAAAGAGAGGAAGAATTGGGATGAACCTGGATCTCCTTGTCGTCCTGCCCGGCCTCGAAGCTGATTATCAATCCGTCGAGACTCATGGCGTTCTGTACCAATAATATGCAAGCCACCTAATTCAGCAACCCCTTCGCCTAGGATAATATCCGTACCCCGGCCAGCCATATTGGTGGCAATGGTAACCATCCCTTTTAATCCTGCTCCAGCTACAATTTCTGCTTCTTTATCATGGTATTTGGCATTAAGAACTTGGTGAGGTATCCCCCTCCGCTCCAACATACCACTTAAGTGCTCAGAAGTTTCCACAGAAACTGTTCCTACTAGAACAGGCTGACCTTGTTTATGACGTTTTACAATTTCTTCTACTACAGCTTTAAATTTACCTTCCTCGGTCCGATATACAACATCAGGTAAATCTTGTCTGATCATTGGTTTGTTAGTAGGGACTTCCACAACATCTAGATCATAAATCTTTTTAAATTCTGGTTCCTCTGTCATGGCGGTACCAGTCATACCAGCAAGTTTGTCGTACATCCGGAAATAATTTTGAAAGGTTATGGTAGCTAAGGTTTGAGATTCTTTTTCTACTTTAACCTTTTCTTTAGCTTCAATTGCTTGGTGTAAACCTTCCGAATAACGACGGCCAAACATTAGACGACCAGTAAATTCATCAACTATGATAACTTGTCCATCTCTAACTACATAGTCCCGATCTCTTTTAAAAAGATGGTGAGCCTTAAGAGCCTGGTTTACATGATGAGCCAGTTCTGTATGAAGATCATCAAAAAGGTTCTCCACACCTAGCATGCTCTCTACCCGGCTAACTCCTTGTTCCGTTAGAGTTACAACTTTATCCTTTTCATTGACATTAAAGTCCTCTTCGACTTTGAGCCTTGGTATAATCATGGCCACTTTATTGTACAATTCTGTAGGGCGATCCGCTTCCCCGGAAATAATCAAAGGTGTGCGGGCTTCGTCGATTAAAATAGAGTCCACTTCGTCCACAATAGCGTAGTGCAACTCTCTCTGCACCAATCCATCAGGGCGAGTGACCATGTTATCACGCAAATAGTCAAACCCAAATTCGTTATTTGTACCATAGGTTATGTCAGCGGCATAATTTTCCCGACGTTGAGCATAATTCAAGCCATGGACAATGAGTCCCACAGACAATCCTAAGAAGTTGTGGATCTGCCCCATCCATTCACTATCACGGCTAGCAAGATAATCATTGACTGTAACAACATGGACGCCACGGCCAGTTAGAGCATTCAAATAAGATGGAAGGGTAGCAACTAATGTTTTACCTTCCCCGGTGCGCATTTCCGCAATCCGGCCATCGTGGAGAACCATTCCCCCGATTAGCTGTACATCATAATGTCGCAGCCCAATAACTCGCCATGAAGCTTCACGAACCACAGCAAATGCCTCGGGAAGAATGCTATCTAAGCTTTCCCCATTTGCCAGGCGGTTTTTGAATTCATCGGTTTTAGCACTTAGCTGTTCATCTGATAGAGACTTCATCTCTGGCTCTAAAGAATTTATTAGAGCGACTTTCTTTTTGTATTTTTTGATTTCACGAGCATTGTCATCGAATAATCTTGATAAGAAACCCATTATTGACCACCTTTCCATCTGTCCAAGGGTATCATCTCATTTTATCATTCCCACTATTGTGGTGCAACCTAAAAGAAATAGGCTATATGCCCTAAACTAAACGAAAGAATGGCCTACTAAAGTAGACCATTCTCAATGTCTAATTATGTCTTGTTGTGTCTAATTAAGTTCTTGAAATAAGTTCTTATTCTTCAGGCTCCAATAAACCATAGTCCCCACTATGACGCTTGTAAACTACGTTGATAGTATTCGTATCCATATTAGTGAAGGCAAAAAAGCTATGTCCCACTAGATTCATTTGCATAATAGCTTCTTCTACGGACATAGGTTTGGTTCCAAACTTCTTATAACGGACAATCTTTTCATTTTCTTCTGGTTCAGCAGCTGGACTTGAGAGCTCTGAAGTGAAGTCTTTAAGAACTTTAGAGCGCATACGCTTATTGATACGAGTCCGATATTTGCGAATTTGGCGTTCTAGCTTTTCTACTACCAGGTCGATGGAAGCATACATATCAGGGCTTTCTTCTTCCCCACGGAGAAGAATGCCATTGAGAGGTGCTGTAACCTCAACCCGATGACGTCCTTCCTCTACTAATAGGGTTACTTTAACATCCCGAAACTCATCTGAATATTTAGCAAGCTTACCAACTCTTTTATTTACGTATTCTCTCATGGCATCTGTTACTTCCATTTGTTTGCCACGAACTGTGATGTTCATAGTATAACCCCCTTTTATCTGGTTACTAATATTATTCCCGATTTTACTGAAAAATCCTGCTGCTTTTTCCCTTCCCCAAAACTAAATAAATATTATTTAGTTTCCTTCTTGTCAAAAAAGAGGATTGTTGTTAAATTAACCAACAATCCCCTTTTATAGGTAAAGGCATAAAAAATATTCTTAACCTTTGATTTTACCGAATTTGTACATTAGTGGCCTGTTCCCCCCGGGGACCTTGGATAATTTCAAACTCTACACCTTGTCCTTCCTCTAAAGTCCGGAAGCCATCTCCCTGAATGGAGGTGTAGTGAACAAAAATATCCTGCCCTTCTTCTCCTTCGATAAATCCGTATCCTTTTTGTTTACTAAACCATTTCACTTTACCCAGCACAAAAAAACCTCCTTGAATCTTGACCCTCAATTATGAGTCTTACAAAAGGATTCCCGAAAAGGAAGCTTTTTAAACATAGATTTTAGGCAGCTTTGCGTCCAACCTCAGGTAATGCCAATGATAAAAGGAAAGTTAGAAATGCAGAAATACCTCCGATAATAAAGAATAAATAAAAATTATCTCCTGCAATAGGTGCTGCAATATAAGTAGGGATAGTAACCGCCCCCAATAATTGGAGAGTACTGACAACACCACCAGCTGTGCCGGCATATCTTGGGCCTATTTCTGGTAGTTGAATAGGGATGGATACTAACAAAGGCATTAGAGAACCGATGGCTACTCCTGTGATGAAGAGAGCTATATATAGAAGTATTCCCACTGGTGCAAGCCAAGCAAAGGCGCCACCTAAAGCTCCTACTAAAGCCATAGTTAGGATTATGGGCTTATTCTTGCCTAGTTTGGCCGCTAACATAGGCATGAGCAAACAGCCTGTCAAATTGCCGAAGGTTACCATAGATGCGTAAACCCCAGCGGCTACTGGGTCAATCCCTCGCTGACCGAGAGCAGTAGGCAGAAAAGAGCTGATGCTTAAGTTTAAGCCAAAAAGGAATAAGAGAGCAAAGCCTGTAATCCATACATTACGACTCTTTAAACATACTTTTAAGCTATCTAAAGTTCCTTCACTGGAACTTTCTTGATTACCGGCAGAAGTGGGAGGGGTCTTCATCAAAAGAACCCAAAGAAGAAAGGCCAGAACAGAGATTATAGCTGCTATGATATAAGCACTTTTTATGCTAGGTAGCATTGCTGTGGTACCCATACCTAAAGTCATTCCCAGGGTAGCCGCACTTAGAAAAACACCCATCATGGTACCTACTTTTTCTGGAGGAAACCAGCTACCGATAATTTTCGGACCATTGGCATTTAAGAAAGTAATGCCAACTCCCGTTAAGAACATACTGACAAATAAAGTTAAATAACTACTTGTCCAAATCCGCCAAATGGTTCCTAAGGCAGTGACTAGGAGGGCAATAGCGATAATCTTCTTGGCTCCATATTTATCTACTAAGAGTCCAGCAATTAAGCTAAACATAATAGCAGGTATCATAGGAGAAGTAAAAACGCTGGAAAACTCCGTATTGGTAAGTCCAAAAGTTTCTATTATCTGCGGAGCTAAAGGAGAAAGCTGGAATTGAGTATAGTTTGGTCCAAAGGCACCAATAGCCATAATAAAAAGGACCACCCAACGGTAACTATTGTTTTTATTATGTACCATGTTTTTTTCCTCCTTCTATGGAAAGTTAGTAGTGATGAGTGTAAGAACAGTTTTCACTTAATTAGCTTGTTTTAACAATTAACTTTCCTGGTAAAATACCCCTATAAAAAAATAATAGGCATATTACTAAAGATAATAGTATATATGTCTATACAAAAACATCTAGTTAGAAAGCATTGGAATTTCCAATGCTTTCACTATATTTTCTCGTTTACTTTGCGCTATGCTTGATTAGCGTGCGCGGTTATTTTGGTAGCAATCACGGCAGTAAACGGGACGATCGGATGTTGGTTGGAATGGAACTTGAGTTTCAATTCCACATTCTGCGCAAATTACGTCGTGCATTTCCCGTTGACGTGTTTCACCATTGTTACGTGCTGCTTTACGTGCATTACGGCACTCCCGGCAGCGTTGTGGCTCGTTTTCGAAGCCTTTTTCTGCATAGAACTCTTGCTCACCAGCTGTAAATACAAATGTAGTTCCGCAGTCCTTGCATACTAGATCTTTGTCTTGAAATACCATGAAGAAAATCCCCTTACCTTAAATAATAGTAACAGACTCACGCCTATCCTAACTTATTATATCATTCTTTTCTTACCCTGGATAGTCTTTTTATTTCCTTTTTTCTAATCCTGCAGCTAGAACAAGGCCAAAAACCTTTTTGACCCCTATTTTCTTCAATTCATATGCACAGTGCTCTAAAGTTGCCCCAGTTGTAGTGATATCGTCAATCAGCCAAACTTTTGCTCCCTTAAGCTTTTCAGCTTCTCCTGGTAAGAAACCTATTGTCCCTTTTAAATTTTGCAAGCGTTCTTCCCGTCCTAACCCTACTTGGGAGGGGGTATTCTCAAGACGCTGGAGAGGGTTAGGGCTATATAAGGGTATCCCACATTCCCATTGTAAAAGGGAAGCTATCTCCTCTGCCTGGTTAAAGCCCCGTTCTGCTAAGCGTTCTTGATGAAGGGGCACGGGAATTAAGTAGTGTGGTGGCGGTAAATGTGAGATAGCAAAATTCCCTAAGAAGGAAGAAATCTTCTTCAATTGATAAGGTTGAGCTTTATATTTAACATTTTGGATAAATTCCCGCCAAGCTCCCCCATAATAGCCAAGTGCTATCACTTTATCTAAACCCCTCGGTCCTTTACCTACTTGGCAATCGGTACATTTTATCTGCTCCTTCGGAATCAGTTTTCCACAGTTTACACAGCGGGGCAATTCCGGATAAAAATACTCCTCTAGACAATCTAGGCAAAATTCTCCTTCAGCAGAGGATTTTTCGCAAAGAAGACAATTCTTTTCCGGAGTATAGAAAAAAGTTCGAGCTAAAGCTTTTAATTCTTGCCAGATAGGCTCTAATTTAGCTACCACGGACATCCCTCCTCGTAAGAAATAAACTTCTAGAAAATAATAAGCGTTAATCCCTGCTCTAATACCTGAGTAGTCCTTGGTCTGAAGCAAGCTTATTTTGTTCCTTAATCCAAGTTATGGCTTATTTGATGGCAGGAGTGGTTTTAGGTGCTAAGAAAAGGGCTGTCCCAGTTGGGCACTCCCGGGAGCGACCTACTCTTCCAGCCATTTGCACTAAGGATCTTTCATCGAAAATTTCATGATCCGCTCCTAGAACTATAACTTGTGCTCGTGGAAAAGTTACACCTCGCTCCAAAATCGAGGTACACACAAAAAGCTGAAAAGACCCTTTCCTTAAGTTTTCGATTTTCTCTCGCCGGTTCGGATCAGAACTAAAACTCCCCTCAATAGACCGCTGAGGTAAGAACTCCTGTAATAACTGAACCCAAGGGTTAACCCAGGAAATCTGAGGAACGAACAAGAGGATAGGCCCTGCTTTTCCTAATTCCTCGATCCGGGGAAGAAGGTTCTTTATTACTTTTTCAGCATTACCTTGTCTCGGATCAGGATTGCCAGTGAATTTTTTCCATTGGGGAACAGGGATAGGATGTCCATGGTGACGGGCAGGAAGGGTAAGAAGTTGCATCTTACCCCGCTTCACTTTCTGAAGGCTTTCTGGAGAGGGGGTGGCCGTTAGATAAACAATTTTACCTGTATCTTTAAGAGCCTTCTCTATACCCCAAGCTAAGGCCTTGTTACCATAATAGGGAAAGGCATCCATTTCATCTAGGAAGATGAGATCAAAGGCTTGATAGAAACGTAAAATTTGATGGGTGGTAGCAACGACAAATTGGGAAGGTGTAAATCTTTGGGGGCTTGTCCCCGTATGAACTCCGAGAGAAAGATTAGGAAAGTCCCCTTCTAGACGAGGGGCTATATCCCAGACTACATCCTGGCGTGGAGCAGCAAAAAGAACTTTTTGGTTATTGTTTAAAGCCCAAGCAGCTGCAGGAAAACAAACCTCCGTTTTTCCAGCCCCACATGCTGCCCAAAGTAAAATTTCCTTTTGAAAACCTTTTTTATGCTGGAATCCCTTCTCAAAAAGTGAGTTAACCTGCCCTTGGGGTTCTTCGGATTTAACAAATGACAAAATCTCTTCAGCGGCCTTTTTCTGAGCTGGGGTAAGTTCCCAACGAGGAGAAAATATGATTTTAGATTTTGCGAAACTTGTATTCACTTCATTAAATTTATTCCTAATGACAACATCATCTCTACTAATGGTATTATTTCTGCTGGTATTATTTCTGCTAACCCCATTATTTTCATTAGTAGCTTTGTTCTGATTATTAAGGCTGCGATAAAGAGTATTGAGAGAGCTTAAGGAACCTAAAGATGCACAAGAGGGGCAAGTGGCTGCTCTACCGTAAATACTTATCCACTCTTCTACTTTTGTTTCTCCGCAGCGCTGACAGCGCCAACCCATTCTATTTCTTTCCAATCCGCTCAACCATTCTCCTTTACCCTCATTAACCTGTTCTTGGCAAAGCTTTAGTATTTCTATATAAGAAAGGTTAGACTCCTGTCCTAATCTTTGAAGATCCCCCTTGGTTAGGACTCGCCCCTCTGTTCGCCTTAGAAAATCTACTTTTATCTTTTCTTTTTCTTCCATAGACGTGGGGATTTTCACTTTTTCTGCTTCCTCTTCCTTTGTTTCCTTTAATGACTTCTTACTCATCCACTGCCAAGTAAACTTTGATAGGGATGGATGGTTTTTTAGGTTCGATAATATTTTTCTTTTTATAGTACTCTTTTCCATTGCTTCTTTTTTTCGGCGGAAAAGATTTCTCTTCTTTCTTTTTGAACCCCAAGAATACTCATTATCAATTTCCCTCAGTAGTTCCTGAGCGATATAAAAAGGGATGCCTGGGTACAAAACTTCCCAATCACCTTCAGGTATTTCCCCTTGGGAAGGAATAATATGAACTTTGTCGGATTGATCTAAAAGAAGATTAAAATGCACATTGTTGCCCCTTTACTGTTAATCAAATATTTCACTAAATTACATGTTTCTCAAATTCATATGATTTTCGAAACCTCACATTCACCTTTAAATATGATTCTTTTTTAATTTCGTCTCCTTCCTGTAATGTTCCATTTTTCTCCTTTTATTCCTTCCGTTTTTCTATTTTTTCTAGCTAGAGTAAATTTCTGCCTGTAGTATGTTCCTGCTATAAAAATTATCCTCTAATTTTTCCTTTACTTCTGGGTATCATAACTAATGTTCCAGTTACGCATTTGTTGTCTAAAATCAAAGGAGGAGTGCAGATTGTTGAAGAAATTTACTATCAGCTTACTAACTATAGCCTTCCTCACCTTTGGTTCCGGTGCTGCCTTCGGGGCGACCACAGATGTGGATCCTGGAAAAGTAGCAGAGTTGAAAGGTCTCTATCAGCAGATGGTGGAGCTAAAGATGGAGATGATCGACAAGCAAGTAGAAGCCGGAATTCTTGAAGAAACTAAAGCAGAAAAGATTAAGGAAGGAATCAAAGAACGACAGAAAAAAATCGAAGATGATCTGGAAAATGGTAAGCTAGACTTTGGGAAAAAGCGCTACAAGAATTCTTCTCATACACCTGAAGAAGAGCCCAAAGATAAGGATGAATAAGTAATCCTCAATTTTGCACCTACGACTTTGTTTCGGACACTCTTTAGTGCTGGGACTTAAAATCAAAAAAGGGCTTTGCTCAATAAACTATTTGAGCAAAGCCCTTATACTTAAAATATCTCAAAAATTAACCTAATAATTAACCTTGATAATCGTCTTGATTTTCCTGAATCCGCCAAGTAAAGTCCCCAAAAGAACGATTCAGACATCGGATGTAGTGAAGCTCCTCTTCAGTAGGAGGTTCACCCTCTTTAATTAATTTAATTTCGCAATGTACTGGAATTCCGATCTGGTCTTGCATATCTCGTAAAAATCCCTTAAGAGAAAAAGCAAAACGTTCCTGCATAAAGATAGATTCCTGAGCAATAAACCTGATGATTATTTGGGATGAATACTGATTACTTCTCCAGTTTATGAGCTTTTTTTCAACCCCTTGGGGGAGAGAGAACTCCCAAGTTCCTGCCAGAATCCACAAAAAGGCTGCTAGAGCTCCCATTGCCGTTAATTGTATTCCCATATGAACTCCTCCCTACCCTAGAATATGCATAGGGAGAAGAAGGGGAATTTGTCTCTAAAGGCTATCTGAGGAGGGATCCTATCTTTTGGAGGAGAAATAAATAATTATTCAGCCTTAGGTCCTACAGCAAATTTAAGAGTTCCTTCAGCAGCTAGCTGATCCCCTACATAGGCCTTGCCTTGGGCCACACCCATAGGACCTTTAAGCTTAATAAGCTCTACTTCTAAACGCAATTGATCTCCTGGGATAACCTGACGGCGGAATTTGACCTTATCCATACCAGCAAATAAGGGAATCCTACCAGTAAACTCAGGCATCTTCAATAGAACTACTGCCCCTACTTGAGCTAAAGCTTCCATAATTAAAACCCCTGGCATAACGGGATAATTAGGAAAATGGCCTAGGAAAAAGGGCTCATTACTAGAAACGTTTTTTATACCAACAGCTGATTTGCCCTCTTCTAATTGGATAATCCGATCTACTAATAAAAAAGGATAACGGTGGGGAATGATTTTTTGAATATCTTTACTTTCTAACATAATTAACCTCCCTGCTCTTTTTTCATTTTTCAATGCTTACAATATTTCTATCTAAAATTAGATTTCTATCAATATTTCCATGGATCAAGTGTATTACATAAAAAGTATATTAAGACCTGGTACTAATTTATTGCTATTATAGCCTACTTTAACAGAGAAGGGAAGAAGTTTAGTGGGAACTACTAAAGTTTTACAGTTAATTGGTGGTGGTGAGATTGGAGGGGCTGAAAAACACCTTCTGGCCTTATTAGAAGGCTTAGAATCCGACTCTTTCACTTTAAGCAATGGCTGTCTCATCGATGGAGCCTTTGCTAAACTCACAAGGGAGAGGGGGATACCCACTCATCTTTTTCCGATGAAGCATCCTTTAGATTTAACTCTCATTCCAAAGATAATGAAAATTATTAAAGAAGAAGGTTATTCTTTGATCCATACTCATGGCTCAAGGGCTAACCTTTTAGGCAGGATAGCAGGGTATTTATCAAAAATCCCTGTGATAAGTACAGTACACAGTTCCCTTGAACATGATTATCTCTCCCGTAAAGCAGCCCTTTTAGCGATTTTCCTCGATGGGCTTACTCTACCTTTTACTGCAGGAATAATCACTGTTTCCGAAGCATTAGCTGAAGAAGTAGGGAAGCGAGGAGGGAAGAATATCCGTACCATTTACAATGGAATTCCTTCTCTACCTTCCCTCCAATCTCCCTTAGAGCGTCAAAAATTAAGGACAAAGTTCCGCCATACTTGGGGTATTCCCGAAAATGCTTTTGTAATAGGGACAATTGCCAGACTCCATCCTACTAAGGGACTAGAGTACCTTATTGAAGGAGTGAAGCTTCTCCATAAGGATTACCCTCATCTTCATCTTCTAATTATTGGGGAAGGGCCCTTACATTCTGAACTTGAGGAACAATTAAATAAAGGAGACTTAAATTATACTTTAACAGGGTATTTACCAAAGGCTTACGAAGGATTACCAGCTATGGATCTATTTACTCTTCCTTCTCTAAGTGAAGGAATGGGACTTGTTCTCTTAGAAGCTATGCAAGCAAGTCTACCTATTGTTGCCACAAAAGTAGGGGGGATTCCCGAAATAATAAATCATAGGGATAATGGGCTCTTAGTACCTCCCCAGGATCCTCGTGCTCTAGCCCAGGCTTATGAGGAACTCCTAAAAAATACGCAACTTGCCCAGAAAATCAGCAAAAAAGGCCATGATTGCTGGACGCAATTTGGCCTTACTCAAATGTTAGTTCAAACAAGGAAATTTTATGAGGAGATCCTATATTCTCGAGTTAAATAATCTCTGTATTTATCTTTATTCCATTCCTTTTTATTATGCCAATTCCCCTTGTTCTGTTTTTCCTTGCTATTCTTATTTTTCTCTTTATATTTCTCTAGTTCAGGTTTAAAGTTATAGGGCTTATAACCATTACCTCCGGGAAATTTGTATTTTTTCCGGGATTTTTTATCTTTATCTAGTTTATTCCTTTTCTCATAATATCCTTTTAATTCCCAAGCATTTTCTTTATTCCAATTTCCCTGCCATTTACTTAGATCCTTAAGGTTCCAATGGGGACTTTTCCCCCTGCTATTGTTAATCCCTTTTGGCTCTAATAAAGGTCTGTTTTTTAATTCCTTACTTAGATCCTGCAAAATATTATCTTCATTTTGGAGCTGTTCCATTAGGGTTTGTCCTAATTTTCCTAAGCCTTTGTCTTTGCGCAATTGCTCTTGAATTTCAGGCATTTCTAAGAGACGATAGCGTTCCTTACCTTTTTTGACCTTTTCAGGTTCGACTTTAACACCAACTTTTTCAGCTGTGTTTATTAAGGCATATTCCCCAAGGGATAATTCCTTCTCCTGAGCCAAATCAATTTCTTCAGGGGATAACTCATATACTGCTACTTTCGGTGTTAAGCCTTGATCAAGAGCAGTCTCCTCTATGTTTTGAGCTATGACTTCTTTATTGATAGTCTCCTCGGAGATAGTTTTCTTAGTCTCTTTCTTCTCCTTAGGCTCCTTTATCTCCTTTGGAGTTTCTTCTTCTAAGGATGAAAAACCGACTACTACCCAAGCATGTTCAGAATTAAGATAATCTAGCTCAATGGATTGGCGAATAATTAAATCCATAGCATCTTTCCAGTACTCTCCTTCTAAAGAAAGATCTGTAATAAGGTTTTGGGCATCTTGGTTTAAGGTTTGGATTTCGAAAACTTTCCCCCGTTGATCCAAAGTGAGTTGGAGGCTGGGATTAATGTCGAGAGAGAGCATGGCTACTGCTGTAGCTGGTTGGTAAGTCCAGGTAAATACAGCTGTTATGGCTATTAATAGGACAGCAGCAATTCCAGCCCGAAAATACCAAACTGGAACTTGTTTCTTGGTCGGGAGAGAGATTTCTTCTCCAACTTCTGCCTCTCCTTTATATTTAATTCTCCTAAACTCCCCCTCAACAGTCAGTACAGTTAAGGTTTTTCTTTCCTTTTCTAGTACAACTGCCCTTTGTTCATTCATTTTCCCAACCCTCCTTCCACTCTAGTTTCGTCACTAGGTAAGACATATTCTCTTAAATAGATATAGTCATGTTGATTAGCAATCAATAAAGCTACTGCTAGGATATAACGTCTTCCTCGCTCTAAGACTTTAGGGTGGACTTTAGTCTTTTCCGCTAAGGCCTTCATAGGAACCTTCCCTGTTCTTTTTACTTTTTCCCATAGTTCCGGTGTTTGAGCAAGGATCCTAGCTACCCTCAGGAGATTTTCCCGGGTATCCCGGTGTTTAGGGGATACCTCTGCTAATTTTTTAAAGGTAAGTCCATACTTTTCCAGGACTTTTGAGTATTCTTTAATCTCTAACAATCTCTCCTGGTTTTGTTCGTACTGGCGGAACTCATTGACCCCAACATGAATCTCTACTGCTTGTCCTATGTTTTCTTCATCCATAGGCAAGGCTTCACGGAGACGCTGTTTCCGATAATAATCTATCAAACGTCGCTTTATCAAAAGACGGGCATAGGCTAGAAAAGGTACTCCCCGTTTTTCTTCGAAATGATCTATAGCCTCATTAAAGGCGATTAAAGCCTCTGATAATTCTTCATCACGACCCCATTCAAGAATTCGTCGGCAGGTTTGAATGGACACATGGCGAATAAAAGGCTGTGATTCCTGCAAAAAGTCCTCTCTGGCCTGGGGATTTTGGGTAAGTTCATCCCAGGTCCATTTGAATTCCCATTCAGGCATTTTACAACCTCCTATTCTTTATACGGTTTCCTGCTACATTTTTTGTAGGGTTAAACAGTTTTCTTTTGCCTAGAATTTATTTCCTTAATTTCCAATTTCTTTGGTTTTATTTGGATTAAAAGATTTGTATTATTTATCGTCTATCGTATTTGTTTTATCTAGCTTTTATATACTGCATTTTATTTTTTTATATACTCTATATTTTTGTTGACCACAATTTCATATAATGTGTTCTTAATCTTGTAATGAATTTATATATATTGCTTTTATGAGCTTACTATCCTATTTTTAACTTAACGTACCTTGGTAGTGCTGCTTTTCTCCTTTGTAGTACGAAGTACTTGCCAAGCAAAACGAGGAAGAACTAGCTGCCTCTTCCAACGGGAGGGCTGTTTTAGCAAACGATAGAGCCACTCGAGATTTATTTTTTGAATCCATTGGGGGGCTCTTTTATTAACACCAGAAAGAGCATCGAAGCTTCCACCTACACCTATACTGATGGTGGGTAAATCCCGATGAGAAAAGATCCAAAATTCTTGGCGAGGTGCCCCTAAGCCTACTAATAATAAATGAGGTTGAAAGGAACGAATCTTTTCTAAGATCTCCTTTTCTTCTTCTTTTTCAAAATAACCATGGTGAGCCTGCCATTGGATTCCTGGATGTTTTTCTACTACTTTTTCAGCGGCCTTTTCCGCTACCCCTGGCTTACTCCCTAGAAAA
>JAAZLD010000363.1 GCA_012799495.1 Desulfitobacterium sp.
AAAGATAGAGGTAACCCTCAGACCCCAGATAAATACATTAAAACACTTCGATTCAAATTTGATATACACTTTTACATATACTTATTTATACACCCTATCATATACTTTAAATATATATTTCAGTATATATTTAGATATAGCCTCAAGTTTTCACTTAAGCATAAACATAGATCTCAAAAACATTCATATCTACACGAATTTCTGGAATTGATATATGTTTCAATAGTTTTTATATATACTTTTTTGAATGTTTTATATATAACCAAGCATTTTTTATTATAGCACGAAACTCTTCACAACTTATTGATTAAGTTTTTCCAGTAAAACAAATAAATAGCAGGACCTTTTCCTTCAAAAAGGTCCTGCTATCTAAGCCTATATTATCAGTCTAAATTATTACTTTATTTTACCTACTTTTTGAGGAGATTAGCAGACTTCATAAAGTAGTCTACTCCAGAAATAACTGTGAATAGTAAAGCTACATATAATAAGGGCTCCCCAAGGTAAATCCCAAAATATGATAATGGCCAATCATGAAGAAGAATCAAAGAAATAGCAACTATTTGAGTTACTGTCTTAATCTTTCCTAATTGACTGGCTGCAATTACAGTCCCCTCTGCAGAGACTATAGCCCGTAGCCCTGTAACAGCGAATTCTCGAGCTAGGATTGTCCAAGCTACCCAAGCTGGCACGTCACCTAATTCCACTAAACAAATCAATGCAGCTGAAACTAACAATTTATCAGCCAAAGGATCCATAAATTTACCAAGATTAGTAATCTGGCCTTTTTTCCTAGCAATATATCCATCCAACCCATCAGTAGAAGCAGCTAGTATAAAGAGCAAGGCTGCTACTACATCCTGATAAGGAAAAAGTGGCTGGCCCTGGGGTAACCTTAATAGCAAAAAGGCCATAAATATGGGAATGATTATAATACGGGTTAGTGTTATTTTATTTGGTAAATTCACAAAACAACATCTCCCACTAAATCATAACTATCAGCCTCAGAGATTTTAACTTGAACAAAGTTCCCTATAGTTAATTCTCTTGGTGAATTGACATAAACTACCCCATCTATTTCAGGTGCGTCTCCCTCAGTACGGCCAATCCACCGCCCATCAAGGGACTTTTCTTCAATCAAAACCTTAAGAGTTCTACCTACCCATCTTTGTTGTCTTGCATAAGCAATATCCATTTGCAATTCCATTAGTTTTTGTCTTCTTTCCTCTCTTATTTCTACAGGAATCTGATCTTCTCTTTGGGCAGCTGGTGTGGATTCCTCCTGAGAGTAAGCAAAGGCTCCTAAACGGTCAAAGGATATTCTGCGAGCAAAATCTAGGACAGCTTCAAACTCTTCTTCCGTTTCACCAGGAAATCCTGTAATCATGGTTGTTCTAATACGAATATCAGGGATCTCCCGACGGAGTTTATTGATTAATTCTTCTGCTTCTTCAATAGTACCTCGTCTGTTCATTTCTTTTAAGACTTTATTATGGGCATGTTGGAGGGGAAGATCCACATAGGCACATACTTGAGGAATCTCTTTCATCACCTGAATTAGTTCATCACTAAAGAGCTCCGGATAACAATACATAAGACGGATCCATTCGATCCCATCTATTTTGGCTATTTTACGAATTAATCGGGGCAAAGTATATTCCCCATAAAGATCTTTGCCATAACGAGTGGTATCTTGAGCAATTAAAAGAATCTCTTTAACACCTTCATTAGCCATGTTCCTAACTTCTTCTAAGATGGATTCTTCCTTGCGACTTCGAAAATGACCCCGAACATGGGGTATTACACAATAAGTGCAATAATTGTCACAACCCTCAGCAACTTTTACATAAGCATAGTAATTAGGGGTTAAGCGAACTCTAGGCATAGACTCATCATAGAGAAAAGCAGGTGTTTCATCGCCAACATTACGAACTCTGCCTTTTTCCGCTTTTTCTATAGTCTCTAGAATAGCGGTAATATCTCCCGTACCCATGATACCATCAAGTTCCGGTATTTCTTCCAGAAGTTCATCACCATAACGCTGAGCCAAACAACCTGTTGCTACAAGAGTCTGACATTTGCCGTCTTCTTTATATTGGGCCAATTCTAAAATCATTTCGATGGATTCTGCTTTAGCACTCTCAATAAAAGTACAAGTGTTGATAATAATTATTTCTGCTACGGCAGGATCAAGGGTTACTTGATATTTTTCACCGATCTTACCAGTCATTATCTCACTATCTACTTGATTTTTAGGGCAACCTAAAGTTACAATTGCTACTTTCTTACTCAAATTGGGCACCTCTATATTATAAATTTTTCACCCTAGAATACATTATATACCTAACTAGTATAAACTACATTTTCCCTTAGTGTCAAAGTAATGTATACTAGAGTTAATTTCTTGCCAACATCACAAGAGTCGAGGTGCTAAACAGTGTCTAAGGAAAGTCTATCCCCTGTTGATCAATGTGGCTGTGGTGATATAGGCTATCTAACTTCTCGCACAATCACAGTCCCACTGGCTCACGGTGTAGGAAAAGTCCATCATGTTCCAGTTTATTCCTGCAACAGTTCTTGGTGTGATGAATACACTATACCTTCTTCTATTTCTTCTCGTTTGGATGATTTAGCGGAAAAAATGGAAGCCCAGAATTTAATTACTGCGGATTTTTCTGGTCCTTCATTAGAAGAAAAAAAAGAAGATCTCCTTTCTTCCTTAATTGAAGGTTTCATCTGGAAATTCAAGAACCGTACCTATGAAGATGCCCAGGTAGTATTAATTATCCCTGGGGAGGTTATAGTTTTACAAAGTTCAATTGATCCCAGTGAGTATTATACCCTTAAACCATTAGAGGATGATAAAGAAGGGATTATTTTTATCTTTGAAAAATTCTATGCCGATATTAAAGAAATGACATATGAAGAATACCTCACACTTGAACCTATCTTTAGCAAAGAGTTAGGTGCTATGAAAATAGATGAAGTAGAGGATGCTCTAATTGAGGAATTTGGAGAGATAATATAGCTTTTAACATTTAAGTCCCTAAGTAGGGACTTTTCTTATTTACTCTTTACTTTTACTTACTTTGCTTTTACTTCTTTTTTCGTCTCTTCCTTTTCTTTTCTTTTTTCTGCTAGAGTCGGCACCTTTTCTATCTTTGGTAGCAACCTTTTTTCCTTTTCTCCCCCTATACTCAACTTTGAAGGAATTCTTATTTTTTGTTCTTACTACTCCCTTTGGTTTAGGACGAATTAAACATTCCGGTCCATAACCAATTAAATCTTCCCGACCAGCAAGTTTTAAGGCTTTCTCCACCAAGGGATAATTCTTCGGATTACGGTACTGAATCAAGGCTCTTTGCATAGCTTTTTCTTCCAAACTTCTAGGTACATAGACTTTTTCCATAGTCCGAGGATCTAAACCGGTGTAATACATACAAGTAGACAAAGTTCCCGGTGTGGGAATAAAATCTTGAACCTGTTCAGGATTAACACCCATATCCCGTACGTATTCTGCTAGCTGGATAGCTTCCTTAAGGCCGCTTCCAGGATGAGAAGACATGAGATAAGGTACAAGATACTGCTTCTTATTTAGCCTTTCATTGATCTCTTTGAACATCTTGGCAAATTCTTCATATACCTTTTTACCTGGTTTGCCCATTTTCCTTAATACTTGATCACTTATATGTTCTGGAGCCACCTTTAATTGCCCACTAACATGGTGTTCACATAACTCTTCTAAAAAGGAAGTCTTTTTATCTGCTAAAACAACATCATAACGGATTCCAGAGCGGACAAAAACCTTCTTAATGGAGGGTAAATTTCTTAACTCTCGCAAAAGTTGGAGATACTCTGTATGATCAACATCTGCCTTACTACAAGGTCTAGGAAAAAGACATTGTTTATGAGGGCAAGCTCCTCTCTTTAGTTGTTCAGGACAGGCTGGGCCACGGAAATTTGCTGTAGGTCCTCCAACATCATGGATATATCCCTTAAAATTTGATTTCCAGGTCAACATTTCTGCCTCTCGGAGAATGGATTGGGAACTGCGACTTTGAACTATCCTACCTTGGTGAAATGTTAAAGCACAAAAAGAACAAGAACCATAGCATCCCCGGGAGCTAACCAAACTAAATTCTACTTCTTTAATAGATGGAACTCCACCATATTTTTCATAGCTTGGATGATAAGTTCCCACATAGGGCAAAGCGTAAATTGCATCCATTTCCGAAGTATTCAGGGGAAAAGTCGGTGGAAATTGGATAACGCCTTTCCTCCCATGGTTTTGGACCATGGGTTTTCCGTAAAAAGGGTCCTGTTGGTTATATTGCATCCAAAAACTCTCAGCATATTTTCTTTTGTCATTAACAACCTCTGAAAAGGAAGGTAGCTCTATAGCATCTTCAGGTAGGGCTTCCTGCCAGGGTATCATCGTTCCTCGGATACCTCTAATTTCCTTAACAGAGTTTCCATCCTTAAGAGCTTGAGCAATCTCCACAATAGGCTTTTCCCCCATCCCAAAAACTAAAATATCAGCTTGTGAGTCGAGAAGGATGGAACGGCGGACTTTATTATCCCAGAAATCATAATGGGCAAATCTTCGTAAAGAACTTTCAATTCCTCCTATGATCACTGGACAGCCTGGAAATGCTTCTCTAACTTTGTTAGCATACACGATGGTAGCACGATCTGGCCTAAATCCCCCTTTACCTCCTGGTGAATAAACATCTTTTTTTCTTCTTTTTTTAGCTGCAGTATAATGATTAACCATAGAATCTAGATTACCCCCAGTGATGAGACAAGCCAATCGAGGGCGCCCTAGGATCCGAAAGCTTTCAAGATCACGCCAGTTTGGTTGGGCAATTACCCCAACCTTATAACCATGCTTTTCTAATACTCTTGAAATAATAGCAACTCCAAAGCTAGGATGGTCCACATAAGCATCCCCTGTGATAAAAAGAAAGTCCAGCTCTTTCCATCCACGCTTATCCACTTCTTCACAAGTTGTAGGTAAAAAATCTATTTTCTTAATTTAACTCCCTCCTCAAGGGTAGAATCCATTCTATTTAGTTTGCGATTATCCTTCAACAAATGATCTAATTCCCTCCTCATAAAAGCTATGAAAAAGGAAAACTCCCACAAAATGCGGGAGAAAAAACTTAACGGTAATTCACAAACTGTAATTCTATTCCAAGATCTTCCTTGCGCAATAACGCTATAACACCTTGTAGTGCGTCCTTGCTCTTACTTGTAACTCGAATTTGATCTCCTTGAATAGAGCTAGATACTTTTAATTTACTATCTTTAATAAGTTTATTGATAGCCTTACCCTTTTCCTGGGAGATACCTTGGATAAGGCTAACTTCTTGACGAACTGTATCTCCTGCAGCTGGCTGGACCTTACCGTATTCCAAAGCTTTTAAAGATACCCCACGTCTAACAAGCTTGCTTTCTAGGATATCCACTACATTGCGGAGTTTAAAATCATCATCGGAAATGAGGATAATTTTTTCGTCTTGCAACTCGATGGAAGATTTACTATTTTTAAAATCAAAGCGTTGCTGGATTTCTTTCTGTGATTGATGGATAGCATTTGTCACTTCTTGCATATCCACCTTGGAAACTATATCAAATGATGAATCTTTAGCCATTAAGATCGCTCCTTTATGTAATTCTATGATTAGGAATTAGGATTATTTCCTTCACCCATATCCTTGCTATAAACGATATTATTTACCACTGCACCAGATGCACCAAGGGGTCTCATAACTTCTCCATTAACTGTTACATTTACTCCACCAGCATTACCTACTCTTACTAATTCAACCTGCTCTTTTCCTCTTAGCTCTTTCGTCACTCCAGGACTAAAAGTTCCTTCTAAGGTTGGTTGCCCATCTACATTAACCCGTATCCAGCAATTTTCTGTAAAAGCTAATTGGACTACTACCTCATCATTGTAAGGGTCTGTAGTAGCAGGTGGTTCCTCTTTTTCAACAGATTCTGATGCTGGGAGCTCTTCATTTTCCTGTTGAACTATCTCCTCCTGAGGAGCTGTTGGTAAAGGAGGTGTAATATCTTCAGGGCTTATATTATTTCCCTCTGGTTTACTCCAGGAAGCAATACCAATCACAACCCCTAAAGCAATTGCACCTGCCAACCCTATCAGTGCAGGCTTTAGCCATTTTGCTCCTTTACGGGGGATATTGGAAACCGGTCGATATACTTCAGGTTCTACTTCATCATTAGAGGTACGATAAAGAGCTAATACCTCTTCTGGATCAATACCTAAATGTTTTGCATATGTCCTTAGAAAACCTTTAGTGTAGGTTGCACCTGGTAAAATTTCATAATCTTCTTCCTCCAAGGCTTC
>JAAZLD010000364.1 GCA_012799495.1 Desulfitobacterium sp.
CAAACTCATCAATAAACTTGCCTTCTAAAATTTCCTCGGCAGCTTCCACAATAGCTTCACCTATTTTGCTGTCCAATTGCCCTACTTTCATATTGGCAAGGGCTGCTGCCTTTTTAACCATAGTAAGAGCCAATATCAGCTCTCTATGGGGTCGGTACCCAGTAATAGGGAAATTCTCCAAAGCCCGCAGAGTTTGGATTCCGTAGTAAACATCCTTCGGAACCTCCATACTGCCCAACAAGTCTTTTTCAATCCGCATAGTATCTCCTCTTTCTAGTGAAACAGTATACTTTATTGCCATATACTATCTGCTAATCTGAAGCTTTTATACTTTCTATGTGAAAAATACTTTGGGGTCATGTAGCGAAAATTATTCAACGTTCACTCGTCGCGTGGCGGAATCGTTCACTCTTGAATAATTTTCGCTACTCTTAAGGGTCATATTGTTTTTGGGTCATATGACTTTGGGGCTTATAGCGAAATTATTCAACGTTCACTTTTGAATTATTTCCTACTCTTTCGGGTCAGACTTTTTTCGACCCTTTTACCCCAAACCAAAGTCCCCGAAGGATTTCCGAGGATTGCGGATGTATGATAAGCTACTCCCTCCTCCTCCGATTGCAAAAAAGTAAGGCTATTACGCCTTACTTTTCCACACATAACTTATCTTATAAGTACGATAAAGTATGAAAGTTTATGTAGGGAGCTCATCAAGAACGACGAGTACCTACGTTAAATGTCAAGACTTCCAGATTAACTGCTAGGTCCACATTCCGTAGTTCAACTTCGGGAGGGACATTAAGGACCACCGGAGCAAAGTTAAGGATGGCTTGTACTCCTGCTTCCACTAATTTGTCAGCAGTTTCCTGGGCAAATTGGGACGGAACAGCGATGATACCTATCTGGGTTTTGTTGGCTTTTGCAACTTCTACCAACTTATCAACAGGCATTACTTCTACTCCATTTACAACAGTACCAACCTTTTTAGGATCATTATCGAAAATACTGGTGATTATAAATCCTCTTTCCCGGAACCCTTTATATGTGGTTAGAGCAAGGCCTAAGTTACCCATGCCCACTAAAGAAACGCTCCAATCTTGACTCAAGCCAAGGATTTTCAGAATATGACGGTGTAGATCCTTAACATTATACCCTACACCTCTAGTACCAAATTCTCCAAAATAGGCCAAGTCCTTGCGAACTTGAGCTGGGCTTACTCCTACACCTTCGGCTATATCCCCAGATGAAATAGTAACAATCCCTTTACGGTCTACTTCAGTAAGGTGGCGAGAATATACAGATAAGCGGATAATTGTAGCCTCTGGGATTTTAAGTGTTTTCAATTATATCCCTCCGTTTTTATGCATTTTGTATTTAATGCTTTTTATAATATAATTTAAAATTCCTTTTTAAGTAAGTAAATTATATCACTAATCATTAATAAGAAGCAAATGTATTTTAGTACTTTTTTAAAATAATTAAAATTTTAAGATTCCGATTCTTCCCAACTATCTATTTGTTTTCAGGATTTCCAACAAATTTATATACTCTTCTACCAACCCTAAAGTGTTCATAGTATTTCCTATTTTGCTCGAATCCCTTTCCTGTTCAATAAGATGCCTTAAGTTTTCTTGCATATCTAATCCTTTGGGAGCAGTCTGGATGGAAATTTCCAAATTATTGAGGTTCTTTTCCTTTTCACTAGGGGATGTATTTAGATAATTATTTAATCTCCCTAATATTGCAGCAGTTTCTTCCGCCCCCCTACCTCGAAGGGTAAACACACCTTCGGGAATAAGGACTTTTTTAGAAAAGGTAGTTATCCCTCCTTCTTCTAATAACTTCTGGAGGATGGCTAACTCCTCTTGAGAATGGGCAAAGCCAACCCCTATAATATAAGGCTCTTTACCTAGGATCCTGGCATCCCAACCACTTTGTTGCAATAGCAGCTTTTTCCCTTTAGCATTCTCTGGCAACTTAAAGACTCCTACTTGACATGTCCAAAACTCAATTTTCTCGAGCCTAAGTGCCACTTCTACGGGATTTTTCTCTGAGGTGGCTTTTATAGTCCTTGGTGATTGTGTGACTAACTTAACATAAGTATAACCAAAATAGGTGGTCATCCATACTAACAATACCAGAACAACCACTATAATTGCCTGCCTATTTAATCCCTTTACTCCCACTACCCCATCCCCTATATATTAATTCTGGACAACTTAAAAGCCTTCTATACCTTATGTGCTCTTTTTTTCATTCATACCAGAAAAATATAGGGGAGAGTATATTAATAAACTTTACTTGCCAAATCCAAGTAAGTCAATATCAAGGTGTGTAAATTATGTGAATTTTTCTTGAACTTTTACAAAAACAAAAAATTTAGAACCTTATAAAACAAGAATGAGGTTAAGGCTGATGTAGGAATGGTAACTACCCAAGCAAAAGCCATTTGTTGGGCAACACCCCAACGGACCGCGGAAATACGCTTGGCACTTCCTACACCCATAATAGAGCCAGAAACAATATGAGTAGTAGATACAGGTAAGTGAAGGCCTGGAAAAGCTGTAGCAGTCCAAATAACTATGGAGGAAGTCAAGTCCGCCGCAAAACCATTGATTGGTTCCAATTTAAAAATTTTCCCACCCATAGTACGGATAATTCTCCATCCTCCGGCAGCAGTTCCTAAAGCCATAGCTAAAGCACAAGAAAATTTAACCCATAAAGCTGGGTTAAGGTTAGAAGGATCTTGGAGACCAGAAGCAATTAAAGCCATGGTGATTATACCCATAGCCTTTTGAGCATCATTAGCTCCATGGTTAAAAGCTAAAGCACTAGCAGAAATAACCTGCATCTTGCGAAAACCTTGATTAACCTTGGATGGAGCCATATCACCAAAGATAAAGTAAAGTGTTTTCATAATAATAAAACCTAAGATAAAGCCAATGATTGGAGAAATTATAAGGGCAGCAACGATTTTTAAAATTCCCTTATATTGCAAAACACTGACACCCAACTTAGCGATAGCAGCCCCGATCATCCCCCCGATAATAGCATGGGAAGAACTACTGGGTATGCCATAGTACCAGGTCAGCAAGTTCCAAAAAATAGCCCCCAATAATGCTGCAAGAACAATTTCTTGAGTCACATAAAGGGGATTAACAATGTCTTTAGCGATAGTTTGGGCAACACCGGAACTGACTAAAGCACCGACAAAGTTCATTATAGCCGCAATAATAATAGCTCTCCGGGGAGTAAGGGCACGGGTGGAAACGCTTGTAGCAATAGCATTGGCAGTATCATGAAAACCATTGATATAGTCAAAAACCAGCGCTGAAAACACCACCAAAATAAGGAGTGCACTGGAACTAATCATATTTTAAGACAACCCCTTTAAGGAGATCAGCTATTTCTTCACATTGATCTAGGGTGTTTTCTAAATGCTCTAAGATCTCTTTCCACTTAATAATCTCAATAGCATCCTTTTCCTGTTCAAACATTTTCGCCACTTCTTGCCGGTACAAAGTATCCCCTATAGATTCAAGACGGTAGATCTCTTCTGTAGCACTTAAGATCTCCGTCTTTTTTGAGTGCATATTATTGAGACAGCAAAAAGCTTGGAGGATGTTTTTCGTAGCTTCTACGATTGTTCGAACAATCTCCTGAGCGCCGATGGAGGGCTTTTTCGTATGATAAAGAGCCATTTTTTCCACAGCACCATGGCTCAAATCCACAATATCATCAAGGTTTTGAGCTAAAGTATAAATGTCTTCCCGATCCAGGGGGGTTATGAGAGTGGTGTTTAAACGATCCACAATGGTATGCGTGATTTTATCTGCTTCATGCTCCAAATCGCGCATTTCTTCAGCTTCCAGGTCTGAAACATAATTTTGGCAGACTAATTTCTCTAACTTTTGGGTAGTTTTGTGCACAATTTGAGCACTCTCAATAAATAGATCGTAAAACTTATCACCTTTTGCTGAAAAGCCAAACATCCCATCACCTCCTCAAAGGCTTACCCAATAGCTCTAATAAAGCTTCCCTGGCATCAGCTATCATGTACAAAGAACCTGTGACACATAACATATCTTCCATTTCCAAACGGGCTAGTCCTTCTTTTACTGCTTGGCTAGGCTCTTCTATCAAGGTCACTGGTTTACCTTTTTCCCTGATCATATCAGCGATAACTTCCCAGCCTTCCGCCCGGGGAGAGTTAGGTTTTGTCACAATAACTTCATGGGCAAGAGGTACCAATAAATCTACTACCTTCTCTCGTTCCTTATCTCCTAACATTCCTAAGCACATAATCAAACGCCGCCGGCTAAATAAACTGAGGGCTTTGGTCAAAGCTTTGGCACCATCGACATTATGAGCACCATCGATGAGAACTTTAGGTTCTTTGGAGAGAAGTTCTAGACGACCAGGCCAGAAGGCTTTCCCTAGTCCTTCATAGATATCTTCCTTGGTAATTTCAAAGTCGTACTCATATTTGAGAGTTTCACAGATGGTTACAGCAGTGGCAGCGTTAATAACTTGATGGTCTCCCACCATCAG
>JAAZLD010000365.1 GCA_012799495.1 Desulfitobacterium sp.
GTAGAAAAACAACTACCTTTAAAAATAGTGTTTCTCGCATAATAAAATGCACCTCACTTAATATTGATAATTGATTTTAACATATGGTTTATCGTTTATCAATAAAAATTTATCATATAGGGATATATGTTTATTGCAAGGCAGGTTGTCCTAATGAAAAATAAAAAACAAGGGTCTCTCCATTGAGAGTCCCTTGCTCTGTTTCTATGAAATTAGTGGTACCCTTTTTTATTACACATTCTCAGCAATATAATGGATAAGTCTTTCTGTATCATTCCAACCTAAGCAAGCATCAGTAATGGATTTACCATATACATGCTCCCCAATGCCTTGGCGGCCTTCTTCAATATAACTTTCAATCATTAGACCTTTAATCATTTTCTTTAAGGTTGAGTCATATTTGCGGCTTAATAAGACCTCTCTGGCAATCCGAGGCTGCTCATGGTAGCGTTTCATAGAGTTGGCGTGATTTACATCCACGATGATTGCTGGATTAGCTAGATCCAGCTTCTCGTATTCCGAGGCAGTCTGAATAAGGTTTTCAAAATGGTAGTTGGGGATATTTTCTCCAGACGCATTGACCGCTCCCCGAAGTATGGCATGAGAGTAGGGATTCCCAGATGTTTCCACTTCCCAGCCATTATAGATAAAGGAATGCTCGCTTTGTGCAGCAATAAGAGAGTTAAGCATCACAGTAATATCTCCACTAGTAGGATTTTTCATTCCTACAGGGAGATCGATGCCGCTAACAGTGAGACGATGCTGTTGATTTTCTACGGAACGGGCTCCGATGGCTACATAACCTAATACATCTTCCAGATAACTATAGTTTTCTGGATAGAGCATCTCATCAGCTGCGGCCATACCGAATTCCGTTAAAGAACGAATATGCAAACGGCGAATGGCCATGATCCCTTCGCTTAAATCAGGCGCTTTTTCTGGATCAGGCTGATGAACCATCCCTTTGTATCCTTCCCCTGTTGTCCGGGGTTTGTTGGTATAAATCCGGGGAACGATTAGAAGCTGATCTTTTACTTTTTCTTGGACTTTCGCTAGTCTGCTAATATAGTCACAGACAGGATCTTCATGATCTGCTGAACAAGGACCAATAATCAATAAGAAACGGGAATCCTCACCACTAAGAATTTTTTTGATCTCAATTACCCTTTGGTCCCTTAATTTCTTGATTTCTTTACTAACAGGAATTCTTTCAATGATCTCCGCTGCTGTGGGGATACGCTTAATAAATTTCATACCCATAATTACGCACTCCTTAACCCAAAAAACTATAAAATAAAACCTATGGTAGTACCTTTATTATTACAAGTAAATGGTTTATTTTACCATAATCGATTAAATTGTATAACTATTAGTATAGTAATTATCTATAAAATAAGCAAGAATTATTTTCTCTTATATAACAACTCTCTTAAACTTTTTTCTGAAAGGCATCTTGATTGAATAAACATAGTTTGAACAACCTTGTCTTTGTATAACCATACAAAAATCTATATCCATATTTGGATTCATGTCAGAATATTCTTGATATATAATGAAATTAAGAAAACCTAAATTAGAGAAAATTATAGCAAGGACAAACCGCGTTTTTAAAAGGGAGGTCGAAAATGGGAAATCTCATTGAAAAAGTGTCTCAGAGGAAAATTAGTCGGAGAACTTTCCTCAAAGCCAGTGCAGCAGGGACTGCAACCTTAGCCCTTAGTGGCTGTAGTACAAGTCTTACGACTGTGGGAACAGCTACAGATGTTGGGGAAAAAGAAGGTAAGTGGGTCTCCGCCACTTGCTGGCATAACTGTGGTGGACGTTGCGTTAACAAAGCCTATGTAATAGATGGAATTATTGTGCGTCAAAAAACAGATGACACACGCCCAGACACTCCAGATGTTCCTCAGCAAAGAGGCTGCCTCCGAGGCCGTTCTCAGAAATTCCAAGCTCAAGGAGCGGACCGTTTGAAATATCCCATGATTAGAAAGAATTGGGAGACTGGCGGAGGTAAGAAAGAGCTACGAGGAAAAGATGAGTGGGTACGTATTTCATGGGATGAAGCTTTGGATATTCTAGCTAGCGAAACTAAACGAATTAAAGAAACCTATGGCAATGCTTCAATATTAGCTCCCGCTCCCAGCATCGAAATTCAAAACTTACTAACTGCCTATGGTGGTTTTGTTCCTTCTTGGGGAACAGTATCCTTTGGATCCTGGTACTTAACTCCCGCTCTTATTGGCTTTTCAGATAATTGCATTGATGTCAAAGCTCTAAACGACCGGTTTGATATGAGAAAAACAGAACTTGTTGTGGCTTTTGGCATGAACCCCGCTTGGAGTTCTATGGGTAACCCTACCTACCATTTCTTACAAATGAAAAAAGCTGGGGTAAAATTCATTTTCATCGACCCTATTTACCATGATTCAATTTCTGTCCTTGATGGGGAATGGATTCCTATCCGACCAGCTACAGATATGGCCTTACTTTTAGCCATGTCTTATACCTTGATCACAGAAGATGACCCTGTTAACAATCCCCTTATAGATTGGGATTTCCTCCATCGCTGCACAGTAGGATTTGACGCTGACCATATGCCGAAGGATGCGGAAACTGATGAAAATTTTAAGGACTATGTCTTAGGTAAATACGATAATACTCCCAAAACCCCGGAATGGGCCTCAGAAATCTGTGGTATAGATCCCAATACCATTAGATACCTGGCTCGAGCCATCGGCATGCAAAACAAAGTGAGCATCTTAGCTGGTTGGGCTTCCGGACGTGCCCAAAATTCAGATAACCTTCCCCAAATGTTTATGGCTATAGGAGCTATGACTGGCCATATCGGTAAATCTGGCCATATGACTGGGGTCTGCTGTTGGAACTATGCAGCCAATTCTGGTCCACCTCTAGTCAACAGTGGTGGGAATGGAGAACCTTATCTAGTCAGTCCATTAAAAGAAGCACTTTGTGAAGCAGAGATGTGGACCGCTATCCTCGATAAAAAATATAAACCCAATAAAATTATTAATTCTATTTTCGGCTATCCTGCAGGTTGGAAAGATACTGTCAAGGGATTAGATTTAAAGACTCTCGTTCCAGAAGAGGATATTAACATCCAAATGATTTGGCATACTGCTGAAGCATCTCTCCAAACTCGGGATGGGATGAATAAAGGTATCGAAGCCCATCGTACTGTAGAGTTTGTGGTCAGTCAATCCCATTTCCTCACCACTAATTCCAAGTATGCGGATCTGGTCTTACCGGTAACCACTTTATGGGAACGAGCCGGTGATATAGCTTGGGGTACTAACCGTGATGCACTTATTGTCTCTTGTCAGGTTATTGAACCCATGTACGAAGCAAAAGATGATCAGTGGATTGCCGAGGAAGTTGCCAAACGCTTAGATATAGATCCTTCGGAAATAGTTAACAGTGACCGGAAACAGCAATTCTTTAACAAATTAGCTGGTTCCACAGTTGTTACGGAAGACGGTCAATCCTTTGAACCTCTCGTAGAAATTAAGGAAGCAGACATTTCCGAATGGGGTGTCCAAGGTCAGCCCCAAAAAGGACGGATTCCCCTCAAAAAACTTCTGGAAGATGGAGTTTATCAGGTAGAGCGTTATAAAGGAGATAATTACGGGTTTATCGCTTATGAAGATTTCCGCAAAGATCCCGAAAAATATCTCGCAAATACAGTCAGCGGTAAGATGGAAATTTATTGCCAGACCTTAGCTGATATCGTCAATAACTTTGGTTATACCAAAATAGCCCCCTATCCAAAATATATCCCCCCTGTCCAAGGATATGAAGCGACCTTTAAGGATTGGGAAAATAGGGTCGAAGGGGACTACCCCTACCAATTGATTACTCCACACTATCTCCGTCGCTCTCATTCTATTTTTGATAACATTCCCCAATTAAAAGAATCATGTCCCAATCCTGTTTTCCTTGCCGCTAAAGATGCTGAGGAAAAAGGAGTTAAAGATGGAGATACTGTGTTGGTTTCCAGCGAATTTGGGCAAATATTACGAAACGCCTGTGTAACAGAGCGCCTCGTCCCTGGTGTTGTCGCATTGCCTCATGGAGCCTGGTGTGATATAGATGAAAAAACCGGCATTGACCACGGGGGAGCTGACAATATTCTTTCAGGAAATATCCCAACAGGACAGGGAATCTCTGGTTGGAACACTTGCAATGTGAATTTTGAAAAATGGACCGGTACACCACTTATTCCTGATCACGAAAAACCCCAGAGGATAATATTTTAGAAAGGAGCGTAAGAGTTAATGGGTAATAAAGGATTTCACTTTGATATGACCACTTGTATTGGCTGCCGCACCTGCCAAATCGCTTGTAAAGATAAAAACAACCTTCCCCTCGGCGCTCTTTTTCGTCAAGTAACAACTTTTGAAACTGGAACCTTTCCAAAGGTAGGTCTCTATCATTACAGTGGAACCTGCAATCACTGTCAGGATGCCAAGTGTGTAAAAGGTTGTCCCACAGGTGCTATGTATCAAGCCAATGACGGAACCGTACAGCACGACAAGAAAAAATGTATTGGCTGCCTCTACTGTACCTGGAATTGCCCCTATAATGTTCCCCAATACCTTGAAGAACAAGGTGTCGTTGGGAAATGCGATGGGTGTAAAGACCTTCGCGACGATGGGGAAAACCCTGTCTGTGTTGATTCTTGTATCATGCGCTCCATTAGCTGGGGCGAAATAGAGGAACTGAAAAATAAATTTGGTTCAGAAAGTGTTAAAGATCTACCTATTCTTCCCCAATCATCCATTACCAACCCATCTCTATTGATTAAACCTAAAACTGTAGCCTATGAAAAAGGTTTTCGAAAAAAGGAGGTCTAATGTATGGCAGAACTAGCCTTACTGATCTTTACCATCTGTCTTCAAGCCTCCATTGGTATAATGGTATTTGTCTCTATCGGCAAATTTGTTAATAAAGAAGGAGAATACAAGAATGCTATTCTTGGAGCCGCCTTATTAGCGGTCATCGGGCTCCTAGCATCCTTACTCCACTTAGGGCAACCCTTCTCTGCCATTAACGCCCTCTCTCGCTTTGCCACCTCCTGGCTCAGTCGGGAAATCTGGTTTACTGCCTTATTTACAGGTCTAACAGTCCTTTCTGCTTTGCTAGCCCTTTTCAAGCCAGATGCTAAGTCTGCTATTAAAGCTCTAGTTCCTATTGCAGGAGGAATTGGCCTTGTAGATATCTTTGCCATGACTGCTGTTTACACCTCTACTGGTGTACCGGCCTGGCAGCATGGATCCCTTTTCATTGAATTTTATGCAGCAACGATAAGTATGGGAGCTTTGCTTTTCCTGGCCTTAGCAAAAGAGGAAAGCTCTTCTTTACTAAGGATTATCGTCCTTACAGTGTTCTCCGCTGTTTTGCTCCAAGTAGTGGCAATGGTTCTTTACTATGTGGGCTTAGGAACCAGTGATAACCTAGCTGCACAGCAAAGCTTGGCTCTCCTAGGAGAACTAAATCTCGCCACAACCTTAAAATGGCTCTTCCTCCTCATAGGTTCAGGAGTCCTCCTCTTTCCCCAAAAGCCCTCGCCAAAAGTAAATGTCTCGGTTGGAAAGACTTCTCTCAAGGTTAGCACCACAGCCAAATTATCTGCCACGACTATTTATGCCGCCACTGTTCTAATTATTGTGGGTCAAATTATTGGGCGCTATCTCTTCTATGTCATGATGGTTACTTCTCAAATAGGCTTAAGCTAAAAAGAAAACCAGACTACTTGAGTATTGCTGCTTCTTCTTATCAAGTGCAAGCAACATATCTCATGAGTCTGGTTTTATTATTATTCCACATA
>JAAZLD010000366.1 GCA_012799495.1 Desulfitobacterium sp.
AATATTTTATTATTTCCAAGATGTCAGTTTTTACGTACAAACAAATCCGCTTTCTAACCTCGATACTGTTAAGTCAATTATTATTGCTAATCCTTATTGACTCTAGACCAAAAAATTTGCTAATTTATATAGGTGTCGATAGGAGAGGAGATAGAAAGTGAGTCAAAAAGATTTAGCAAGTATCCGTAGAGAATTTAAGCCAGATAATGAGAAAATAAAAATCGGTGATGTTATAAGTATCTACATTAAAGGTGATGCCAAACAGATTATCGGTATGGAAAAAGAGTACTTTGGCATGATGGATTCAGAGAAACAGGAGCTTTACTTAAAGAATTTCCGGAAAATCCTTACAGGCCCTCTTGATTCTAAAGTCTTTCAACTAGACTTTGCCGATAATAAATTAGGACAAAATCCTACCCAGAAAGCTTTAATTACAACTCTACATTCGGAAACTTTTTCAGAGTCCGTTCGAGAAATCGCCCAAAAAATCATGGATTCCTGTAGCTATGAAGGAGATTATATGATCTCCTTTTTGCGAGGGGAAATATACAAACCTTCTAAACAGAGAGAGGGGGAAGGGAATTTAGAAGATGATGATCCCCTATTCTACTTTGAATTTTTCATGGGTATAGTAAATCCTGTTACTTTACCTAAGACTGCTCTTAAGTTTGACTTCGAAGAACTGGTATTTAAAGCTGATATTCCTATGGACGTGACAATCAACCTTTCCGCCCCCTTTGATGGGTTTATGTTCCCTTCCTGGGTGGATAATTCAGCTGATGTGAATAAAGTTGTCTATTATGCTAATAAAGCTAATAATCCCAACCTAGGTTTTATTGAGAGTGTTTTGGGCTGCACCATAGAATCTACAGCTAAAATAGAAAAGGAACAATTTCAAGAAATAGTACAAGAAGTAGCCGGCAGTGAAATAGAGCCTGAAAAGATCGCCGAGATTTATGAAAATATTAACTACATCTTAGAAAAAAGCGAGGAAGAAGAAGTAAGCGAACCCCCAAAAGTAGGGTTAAAGGAAGTGGAAAAAATCCTCCAAGTCAGTGGCGTGGAAAACATTGAAGATTTAGATAACGCATTCTTGAAAGTAACAGGATCTGAAAATCATGAATTCAAAGCAATAAACCTAATTCCTAAATTTAAAGGGAAGTCCATTAAAATCGAAAATAATAGCATCAGTATTTCTCTAGATCCCCAAGATTTAAAGAACATTAAACAGGTAAGAAAAGATGGCAAGCGTTACTTAATGATTGAAATTGACGAGACTCTAAATTTAGATGGATTTGAACTTAGGACGGAAGAGTTTAAATAAATAAAATAACTTCATCTGTCATCTTGTAATCCAAAAGGGCCCTTTCCTCTGCAAGCTAATAACTGGCAGAAGAGGGCCTTTTCTGATATTCTTAATATAGATGAAATACGCACATTTACAATATACATGGAATATTTCTGTAATCATTGGAGGATTAAGAGATGAACAGTCATAGTAAACGAGGATTTATCTACTTAACTTTAACTATAATGCTTTTCAGTACCTATGAAGTGGTCAGCAGGACCCTAGTAGGAAAAATAGATCCCGCCCAAGTAAATTTTATTCGCTTCCTTTTTGGTGGAATCATCCTCTCCCCTTTAGCCTTGTTAGAAATAAAGAAAAGCCAAACAAAGCTAACAGGCAAAGATCTAGTGCAAATGGCTTTACTAGGATTCCTACTGGTGGGCATTAGTATGAACCTTCTCCAGTACGGTATCAATGAGACCCAGGCTAATATATCTGCTGCTATTTTTAGTTTTAACCCAATATTTGTCGCTTTAGTGGCTGCTATTTTATTGCGAGAGCCTCTGGGTCTTAAAAAAATCCTTGGATTATGTGTGGGCTTTGCTGGAGTAGCTATTATATTTTTTAGTTATGATAATGGTGGTCAACTCTATTTGCACGGACTTATCTATTTAGTTCTTGCTGCATTGGCTTTTGGGATCTATACCGTTCTTGGGAAAAAATTCACCCTTAAGTTTGGTAGTATTACTATGAATGCTGTTACTTTCCTCTTTGGTAGTCTATTATTTATTCCCTTTCTTCTATGGCGAGGTATTCCACTATTTTCGATCAGCTTAGATATTATACCCCAAATAGCCTACCTTTCCGTTTTCGTAACTGGCCTAGCTTATTATTCCTATTTTAAAGGTTTGGGGCTTACAGATACAAGTCTCGGCTCCATGGTTTTTTTCGTAAAACCGCCTTTAGCTTGTCTATTAGCTGCCCTTACCTTAGGAGAACAGTTGACCTGGGGCTTTGCCTTAGGAACCCTGATCATCTTGACCAGTATTTATGCTTTACAGGAAAAGCCTAAAAAGGCCACCTCCCCTAGATATCTTACAAAGGAAAAAACTCAACCTAAAGGTAAGCACGAAGCATGCAGGGAAGTTATCTAACACATAATTTGCTCAATTCTAAATACGGTTTGAGAGGTTCGAGTCCAACCCA
>JAAZLD010000367.1 GCA_012799495.1 Desulfitobacterium sp.
CTCGGGCTTGAAGAATGCTATTATTGCCATTGCTCTTATTAGCTGGACTAAATATGCCCGGCTGTCCCGGAGTCAGGTATTATCTCTTCGGGAAGAAACCTTCGTGCAAGCGGCCAAGATGGGAGGAAATAGCCCCTGGCGAATTGTCCTGAGGCATATCTTGCCTAATGCTGCTGGACCTTTGGTAGTTACTGCAGCCTTGGATATTGGAGTTATGATGATGGAGTTAGCCGGGTTATCCTTTTTAGGGTTAGGGGCTTTACCACCAACACCAGAGTGGGGTGCCATGCTAAGTGAAGGAAGAAGTATGCTTCAGTATGCTCCCTGGCTTACTCTCTTTCCGGGAGTAGCAATCTTTATTACCGTTATGATTTTCAATCTTTTTGGAGATAGTGTACGAGATATTTTAGATCCTAAACAAAAAAGGCAGTTTTTTTGAGGGGATGGTTTTATGAATAAAAAAGTAGTGGCATTTATCCTAGCTTTTGCTCTCCTAGGAATTATACTTGGGGGATGTGGCACCGGAACAGATCAACCTCAGAGGGAACAGATGAAGGAATTAGTTTTTGCTTCCACCCAAACTTCCCCTAGTATTGATCCTGCCGATGGATATTCTGGGTGGTTCACTTTGCGTTATGGCATAGGAGAGACCCTTTTTAAACTAGATTCGGCAATGGAACCCGTGGGGTGGTTGGCTGATAACTATGATCGGGTGGATGAATTAACATGGAAAATTCACCTTAGAGATAATATTACTTTTCAGAATGGAAAGCCCATGACTGGTGATGCTGTAAAGGCATCTTTGGAACGCACTCTCCAACTTAATGATCGAGCTCCTTCCACTTTGCGGATCGCTGAAATTTCTGTAGAAGGACAAACTCTAACCATAACTACCTCCGAGCCCAATCCCACTTTGATCAATGGTTTGGCAGATCCCTTTGCCTGTATTATCGATGTAAAGGCTGAAGGGGATATTACTACAGAGCCTGTAGGGACTGGGCCCTATAAAGTTAAAGAATTTGTGCCGAAGACTTCCACTCTAGTTACCAAGTATGAAGATTACTGGAATGGTAAGCCCAAATTAGATCAGGTTAAGATTATTACCATTAGTGATGGGGATACCATGACTATGGCTTTGCAATCAGGGCAAATCGATGCTTCCCAAGGTATGCCTTATTCTAGCCATAAGCTCTTTGAGAATAATCCTGATTACAAGATTACCAGTGCTAGTACTTCCCGAGTATTTATGGTGTATTATAATTTCAAGAATAAATTTTTAAATAACCCTAATGTCCGTAAGGCCATTAGTCTGGCTATTGATAAAGAAAGTTATAGTTCAGTTTTATTAAATGGCTCTGGTGAACCTGCAGTAGGGGCCTTTCCAGCTGCTTTACCATATGGCAGTAGCAAAGTAAAAGCTGAATCCTTCAATCTTGACAAGGCTAAAGCCCTCTTAGAACAAGAAGGGTTTAAGGATAGTGATGGGGATGGTATTTTAGATAAAGATGGGGAGAAATTATCTTTTAAGTTAGTGACTTACTCTAGTCGGGTTGAGCTCCCTATCTTATCTCAAGCTCTTCAATCCCAGCTTAAGGCTCTAGGAATAGAAGTTCAGGTGGAGGTTTCTGAGGATATCAATAATCGCCTTAAAGCAGGGGATTTTGATCTAGCTGCTTATGCTTATGTGACTACACCGACAGGGGATCCCTTGTCCTATCTTGACTATGTGTTTAAAACAGATGGAGTCTCTAATTTTGGCCGATATAGCAATCCCCAAGTAGATGAACTTATCGAAGAGTTAAGAAAAGAATTCCAACGGGAAAATCGCTCAGGCTTAGCTATTCAAATCCAACAACTGGCCTTAGATGAAACAGCTTTTACTTTTATGGCTCATTTAGAAATGGCCTTTGTGATGAAAGCAAATGTGGTAGGACTAGAGGTTCATCCTACTGATTATTATCAAATCAACGTAGATACGGATATAGTAGAAAAATGATGAAGAAAGAACTTTTGAATGATGAAGAAAGAGCTTTTAGTAATAGAAAACTTAACTGTCCGCTATGGTCAGGTGGAAATCTTAAAGAATATCAATCTAATAGTCCACTCTCAGGAAATCTTGTGTATAGTAGGGGAAAGTGGTTGTGGTAAAAGCACCCTTCTTAGTTCCATTAGTGGCTTATTAGATTCTGGTGCAACCATCGCTAGTGGTGAGATTTATTTTGATGAGCGAGAGCTAACTAAAGTTTCTCAGGAAGAGTTACGCCAATTAAGAGGTAGGCGGATGGGAGTAGTCTTTCAAAACCCTGGGACAAGCCTTAACCCCATTCGCAAAATAGGGAGCCAATTTCTCGAAGCCATCAGAAGCCATTATCCTATTAGTACAAATGAGGGAAATGAGCGGATCCTAAAGATGTTGGAGAAGCTTAGTTTACGGGATGGGAAGAGGATTTTACAAAGCTATCCCTTCGAACTTAGCGGGGGAATGAATCAGCGGATAGCCATTGCCCTAGCTATGATTATGGAACCGGATCTTCTCTTAGCTGATGAACCTACAAGTGCCCTGGATGTTACTGTCCAAGCTCAAGTCATTAAAGAAATGCTCAAGTTAAGGGATACTTTTTCTACAAGTATTATTCTGGTTACTCATAGTATGGGAATTGTTGCCCAGATGGCTGATCAAGTGGGAGTAATGTATTCTGGGGAGATTGTGGAGTATGGGAGCAAAGCTAATGTACTCCGCTCTCCTCTCCATCCTTATACGAAAGCTTTGATCAATGCAGTACCAAGTTTGGTAGGGAGTATTCCTCAAGGTATTCCAGGTAGTCCTCCCTCCTTTGGGGTGGAAAGGAGGGGGTGCAGCTTTGCAGAACGTTGTACCTTACGGGAAAGTAAATGTTTTAGTCAGAAGCCAAAGTTAAGAGAGATTCGCAAGGGTCATTGGAGTGCTTGTTGGCGGTATTGAGAGTAAAGTGGGGATAAATAGTGAAGGAACCAGTTCTAGAAGTAAGAGGATTAACTAAGAGCTATGTGAAAAATAAAAGTACTGTCCGAGCGGTAGATTCTGTTGATCTGGAGATTATGCCTGGTGAATCTCTGGGGTTAGTTGGAGAAAGTGGCTGTGGCAAAAGTACCTTGGCTAAATTAATAACCCGCCTTGAGGAATCAGACTCAGGTCAGATCTTTCTAGAGGGCAAAGAGATCACCAATCTCAAAGGAAAAGAACTCCGGAAACGCTATGGAACTATGCAGATGGTATTTCAAGATGCTGTATCTTCCTTTAACCGTCGTATGACCATCGGGGAAAGTATCTTGGAATTCTTAAGTAACTTCACAAAGCTAACATCTCTCCAACGCCAGGCAAGAATGTTTTCATTACTGGAAATGGTAGGACTAAAAGGAGAGTATGCAAGGCGCTACCCTCATCAGCTAAGCGGCGGGGAATGTCAGCGAGGGGCTATTGCGAGAGCGATAGCTGTAGAACCGAAATTGTTGATCTGTGATGAGGCAACAAGTGCCTTAGATGTATCTGTCCAAGCCCAGATTTTATCTATCTTAGAAAAACTACGCCAAGAGATGAATCTTTCCTTATTATTTATTTCTCATGATCTGGCTTTAGTGAGTTGTTTTTGCCAGTGCATTGCTGTTATGTCTGAGGGAAGGATCGTGGAAATTGGTAAAACAAAAGATATCGTCTATGCTCCTAAACATCCCTATACCCAATCTTTATTAGATTCTGTTTTGCCTTTGCATGTAAAAGCTGAGTAGGATTGCCTTTGCACGCAAAGGTTGTCTTCGCATATAAAATATGAGTAGATCAAAAAAATAATAGATTTTATAAGAGCTACCTGCTATAATCTTAAAAAACATCAATGATAATGATTAAATTTAATCATTATATTCCCAAGAATATAGTGATAGAATAATACAAAAGCTGAGAAGAGGAATAGTAGTTATTATCCTGAATTCAGAAAGCTGTTGGTTGATGTGAAACAGTAGAGGGATATTGATGAACTCGCCTTGGAGCTGCTAGTTGAACCTTAATTGTATTATTAAGATTGTACGATTAAGTAAGTAGACTAAGCCGGTTTCCCCGTTAACGGAAAAATGAGTGCATGATGTATATCATGAAATAGAGTGGTACCGCGTAAGATAACATCTTTCGTCTCTATTGTGATCAATCACAGTATGAGTAGAAAGATGTTTTTTGATTATGGAGAGCTTTTATGATTAAAGAAGCTTTGTGAAATTAACTATTGATAATTGATAAGATAAATATGGAGGGGACTTAGTAATGAAAAACTACCAAAAATATGGAAAGGCTTATTTTATGCCTCCGGTAGTAACTTATGATTGGGTTAAAAAGGACGCTATTGAAAAGTCACCTATTTGGTGTAGTGTAGATTTACGAGATGGGAATCAGGCTCTAATCGATCCTATGAGTATAGAGGAAAAGCTAGAATTCTTCCAGATGCTTGTGGATGTTGGATTTAAGGAGATTGAAGTTGGTTTTCCTGCTGCTTCTGAGACAGAATATAACTTCATTAGAGCATTGATTGAAAAGGATATGATCCCTGATGATGTAACCATTCAGGTTTTGACCCAGGCCAGAGAACACATTATTAAGAAAACTTTTGAGGCTGTTGAAGGAGCACCTCATGCAGTGATCCATCTCTATAATTCAACTTCCGTGGCTCAGCGAGAACAAGTATTTGGGAAAAACAAGGAAGAAATCAAACAGATTGCTATTGAAGGAGCGGCCTTGCTGAAAAAGCTAGCTGATGAAACAGAAGGTAATTTTTCCTTCCAATATAGCCCAGAGAGCTTTCCAGGAACAGAAGTAGATTATGCTTTAGAAGTATGTAATGCAGTTCTAGATGTTTGGCAACCAACGACAGATAAAAAGGCTATCATCAACATTCCTACAACTGTTGAGATTGCTATGCCCCATGTCTTTGCCTGTCAGGTAGAATATATGAGTAAGAATATGAAATATCGGGATGCGGTGATCCTGAGTATTCATCCTCATAATGATCGAGGCTGTGGAGTTAGTGATGCGGAGTTAGGAGTCTTAGCAGGGGCTGATCGTGTTGAAGGGACCTTGTTCGGCAATGGGGAAAGAACAGGTAATGTAGATATTATTACTTTGGCTATGAATTTGTACTCTCATGGTGTGAATCCAGAATTAGACTTTAGCAATATGCCAGAAATCTGTCGTAAATATGAAAGACTTACTCGGATGAGAGTTTATGAAAGACAGCCTTATGCTGGAGAACTTGTCTTTACGGCCTTCTCCGGTTCTCACCAGGATGCTATTGCTAAAGGAATGAAGTGGAGAGAGGAAAGAGAAGAAGAGAAATGGACTGTTCCTTATCTTCCCATTGATCCCAAAGATGTGGGTCGGGATTATGAGTCTGATATTATCCGCATCAATAGCCAATCAGGTAAAGGCGGAGTTAGCTATGTCCTAAAACAACAGTATAACCTTAGCCTGCCTGAAAAAATGAAAGAAGAAGTAGGATACTTCATCAAAGATGTCTCAGATAAAGAGCATAAGGAATTGACCCCAGCTACTATTTTCCAAGTTTTTGAGGATGAATATGTGCATAATTATCCCGTATTCCAAATTAAAGAGCTTCATTTTGCCCAGATGGATGGGATCATGGCTAAGCTCACTATTGAATTCGGAGGAACTACCACAATAATAACTGCCCATGGTAATGGTAGGTTAGATGCAGTTAATAATGCCATTAAAGACCATCTAGGTATTGACTATGAGTTAGAAGTATATGAAGAGCATGCCTTGGGTAGTGGATCTTCAGCGAAGGCAGCAGCTTATGTAGGTATAAGTTCTGATGGTAAGCTTTATTGGGGTGTAGGTTTTGATCCCGATA
>JAAZLD010000368.1 GCA_012799495.1 Desulfitobacterium sp.
TAATTCGTTCAAGCCCCGCATTTTTTCTACAAAAGCATTAACTTTCTCTTCATATTCTGTACCTTTAATCAGTTCTTGGACCAGAGGATGTTCTGGTGCCAAGACCATAGAGCTTACACCATAGATAGTATCCACTCTTGTAGTATATACCCGGATCTTTTCTTCCCGATTCTCGACAGGAAAATCTATTTCCACCCCTTCGGAGCGACCGATCCAGTTCTTTTGCATTATTTTAACCTTTTCTGGCCACCCAGGTAGTTTATCCAGATCATCTAGTAAGGCCTGAGCATAATCAGTAATCTTAAAAAACCATTGTTCTAAATCTTTTTTATTTACATCAGTATCACAGCGCTCACAGGCTCCATTTACAACCTGCTCATTAGCTAGCACTGTGGCACAAGATGGGCACCAGTTTACAGCGGCCTTTTTCTTATACACTAGACCATTTTTGTAGAACTCTAAAAACATCCACTGGGTAAATTTGTAATAATCTGGATGACAGGTGCTGATTTCCCGATCCCAATCGTAAGAAATACCCATTCCCTGCAATTGCTCTTTCATGACATCAATATTCTCCCAAGTCCATTCAGCAGGAGGGGTTTGGTTTTTAATTGCGGCATTTTCTGCAGGCAATCCGAAAGCATCCCAACCAATAGGATGAAGGACATTAAACCCGCTCATACGTTTGTGACGGGCGATTACATCTACGATAGAATAGTTACGAACATGACCCATGTGCAGATTTCCGGAGGGATAGGGAAACATAGCCAAAGCATAGTACTTAGGCTTATTTTTATCTGTCTCCACTTTATAAGCTTTGTCTTCTACCCATTTTTTCTGCCATTTAGGTTCAATTTCCGAAAAGAGATATTTTTCTTCCATGAAATATTTCCCCCTAAGTAAAAAATAAACTCCCGTCCCCCAGGGACGAGAGTATTGCTCCCACGGTACGGGGTTGCTACCCTTCCACCTATTAACTAATAATATTATTTCCAACAACTTAATAAATCAGAACATAATAAAACATTATACAATATATTAAGCCAAAAAACGGCGAATTGTCAAGTTAGAAGGTAACGACTTTAGCATCTCCCCAAAGCCGCTCCAAATTATAAAATTCCCTTTGTTCAGGAGTCATAACATGTATTACCAAGTCACCACAATCGATTAAAACCCAATTGGCTTCTTGAAGTCCTTCTACCCGTAAAGTAGGTATTTCTAACTCAGGCAGTTTTTCCACGAGATTTTCCGTAATAGCCTTTACTTGAATAGAAGTATTTCCAGTAACAATCATAAAATAATCTGTCACCATGGATATTCCTTGAAGGTCTAAAAGCACTGGATTATGTCCTTTTTTCTCTTCAATAATTTGAATAACACCTTGTAATTGATTATCACTTAGCAAATTGTGTCCTCCTTTTTAAATCTTCATATGCAAGCCTGGTCTGGGGGTGAATTGGTCTTTTTGTTTTTTTCAAATAGGCTATAGTATGTTCCATACAAGCCAATGTCCCTTGCTCAAGATTATCATACAGGGATTGGCGGAGTTTGTCTACTTGAGGATAATTTCTAGTTTCCTCTGTTAAGTCCGCACTATAGATGAGCATTTCCAATATACCCATACCAGGAGCTCCTAAAGTATGATGAGCAATTGCTCTTAATACTTCTTTATCTTTATAACCCTTATAATATTCCAACCAATAAGCAGCTAATGGTCCATGTAAAATATGGGGATTCTCTAGATCTTCTTTAAATTTAATAATTCCCCATTTTTTGGCGTATTCTAACTGCTTATTTTTATCCACTTCTTTTTTTAGATCATGCAGAAGAGCCGCCAAATGAGCTTTTTTCTCTTCTACTCCATGTTTTTTAGATAGCTCCAAAGCCCATTTAACTACGGATAATGTATGTTGAAGCCTATTAGGGGATAGAGAGTTTTCTACTAATTCATAGGCTTCCTCTATTTCCAATGAATCCACACCCTTCCAATATTTTCTTATCCCTAATATATCTCTTACTTCTAATATATCTACTTTCATATAAGAATGTAAACTCTAAAATGGCAATTTAGAGAAATAAGTACATAATCATTTTTAGGTGAAATAAGTACATATTAGGAAGACCCTTTTTTCCTCCTCAGGAATAAAGGGTCTTCTGCTGTCCTTCTTAGAATTGCTGCTTAGGGCGTGCTTCGTTTACGGTTAAGGGACGACCCCCAAACTCTACACCGTTGAGATCCGTAACCATACGCTCTGCATCCGCATCTTCTACTTCAACAAACCCAAATCCTCTTGAACGACCTGTTTCACGATCGGTTATAATTCGGCTACTTATAACTTGTCCATATTCACCGAAAAAAGAACTGAGTTCCTCTGACGTAGTATTCCAGGGTAAATTACCAACATATAGGGTTGCCATCTTTCCAGTCACCTCTTATTATTTGGATTCAAAATTAGTATGAAGCAAATGAAGCCGTTATATACTTGCCTGATTTTGTAATCTTTAAATGTTTTTCCTTTTAACTTAAATTGCTTTCCGCTATTGTTCAAATTATTCCAGATATAACCCTTTTTCTATGATATATTCTCGAACGGATTCTGGTAGGAGGTAACGGATGGGTTTCCCCTTTTTTACCCGTTGACGAATATCTGTAGAAGAGATAGCTAAGGCTGGAACATCCAGAAGATGCATATGAGGGATAAACTCGGGATACTTTCTTTCTAATTCCTCTAGAAACTCATTAGTGTCAAATCCTGGCCTGGAAGCCCCAATAAAATGGCTAAGGGAGAGGACAGAGTGAACATCCTTCCAGGTAAAAATCTCTCGAAAAGCATCAGCACCTGTAATAAAACAAAGCTGATGTTCTGGATATTTTTTATGAAGGATCCTTAAAGTATCGACAGTATAAGAATAGCCCTCTCTATCGATTTCTAAAGGAGATACTTCAAAAAAGGGATTATTCACAATTGCTCGCTTAACCATCTCATAGCGATCTTGTGAGGGGGTAACCTTTTGATTCTCTTTGTGAGGTGGATTTCCCGTAGGGATAAAAATCACCTTTTCTAAGTCAAACTCATGGCGAGCCATTTCAGCTGCCACTAAATGACCATAATGAAGAGGATCAAAAGTACCGCCCATAATTCCCAGGCGACCTTTTTCCTTTGTCAATTTCCACCCAACTTTCTCTAGTAGGGAAAATCTATCCCACTCCTCTGTTAACTCAATGAGGGAGTTCGATGACGGGCTTCTTTTTTGATTCCCGATAAAGGAGGAAGTTTCTCCCGATAACTTGCACTAATTCGGCATTAGTCCTTTCTGCTAATTCTTCTGCCACTGAGTGCACATCCTCCAGACAATTAGGTAATACCCTACCTTTAAACAGTTCCCGAGCTTCTAATGTTTCCTCCGCTTGGGTAATAACTGTCTCGGTTACTCCCCCTTTGCCGATTTGCAAAATAGGGTTCATTTCATGACCTAGGGAACGCAAATAGCGTTTTTGTTTACCTGTTAGCAATCTATAACCTCCTGTCATATCTACTATTCTTCCCATGTAAATTCCATATCACTAATGAGGACTTTATCCCCATTCTGAATTCCTGCCTCTCTTAAGGCATCTTCAATGCCCATGGCCTTTAAAATCCTTTGGAAACGATAAACAGCGTCATCACTTTCGAACATAGTCATATGGACATGCTTTTCAATTTCATCGCCAGTAATAATGAATAGCTCTCCTTCTCGACTTAATTCAAAGCGTTTTTCATGGACAGCTTCAATAACCTTATGTTCTTCCTCTTCTTGCACAAAGAGCTGAGGAGCCGGGATTTCAGGCAGGATTTGAGCTACAGCGTATATCATTTCCTGTAATCCTTCTCCCGTAGCTGCTGAGACAGGGTAAATCTTATATTTATCACCTAAGGTTTCTTGGCAACGCTCTAGGTTTTCTTCAGCACCGGTGATGTCCATTTTATTAGCTAGGATCATCATAGGCCGCTGGGCTAGTTCAGCACTGTATTTTTGTAATTCTTCCTGAATGATCTGGAAGTCCTCTAAAGGATCCCGTCCTTCGGAACCTGCCATATCTAAAACATGAAGAAGAAGCCGTGTTCTTTCTGTATGTCTAAGAAAAGCATGACCTAATCCTGCACCTGTATGTGCTCCTTCAATCAACCCAGGAATATCTGCAACTACAAAGCTCTCCCCATCTCCCAAGTCTACCACCCCTAGGTTAGGGACTAAGGTAGTAAAATGATAATCTGCTATTTTAGGTTTAGCAGCTGAAATGCGGGAGATTATAGTGGATTTGCCCACATTAGGAAATCCTATTAATCCTACATCAGCCAAAAGCTTTAATTCTAGCAAAAGGGTCCTTTTTTCCCCTGGCTCTCCTTTTTCCGCTATTGTAGGAGCCTTATTAGTATTACTCATAAATCGTGCATTCCCACGCCCACCCCGGCCACCCTTTGCTACAATTACTTCCTGTCCATGTTCCACAAGATCTGCTAAAATTTCTCCGGTTTCTTCATCTTTAACAATGGTGCCTACAGGAATACGCACTCTTAAATCTTCACCCCTTCGGCCATGCATGTTTTTCCCTTGACCATGTTGGCCTCGTTCAGCTTTATAATGGCGATTGTAGCGAAAGTCTACTAAGGTGCGTAAACCTTCATCAGCTACAAAGATGATTTGTCCCCCTCGGCCTCCATCACCACCATTTGGTCCACCTTCAGGGACATATTTTTCCCGACGGAAAGACACTATACCGTTTCCGCCGTCTCCACCTTTTACATAAATTTTTGCTTGATCGTAAAACATGTCCAATCCCTTTCTGAGTCATCCAAGTTATAAAACTAGAGTTCTAATTTTTTTACCCAAACAACCTTCTCTTCATCCAATAAGGTAATACTACATAAACCATTGTCATTATTTAGTGTTATTTCAACACTAGGCACTTCTAAACCTTTACACTTCTCTAATGTTTCACCTAAACACTCTCTAGTGTACCCGTATATTACTTCCCCATATTCCTCTTGCCAAAATTCCTGCCAATACTCTACACTTCTTAAAGAATCTGCACATTGAACTTCCAGAGGAATCCCTTCCTGTCCTAAACCAATGATTAAACCAAGAAAACTAGCAGCCACAATCTCTTGAGGTATTTGGCCAATTTTTTGTTCAGCTTTAAATCGTGTAAAGCCCTTTTTCATATAGGATAAGGCTTGCTCCTCTTTGCCCAACTGAAGGTACCCCATAACCACCTGCCATTGATTTAAAAAATCATGACGCTGTAGCCGATAGTGGTAAAGTTGTTCTGCCAAAAGGGTCCTTTCCAGTGAAGGTTTATTCATTATTATTCAATCCTTTATAACTTTTCTTACGTTCTAATTTCGGCCATACTGCTTATCTAATCTTCAATTAAGCTGCTATTCTAGTTTGATTGATTGTTATAATTTAATTTCGTCTATTCACATGGCAAAAAACCCCCGGGGATTCCCCAGGGGTATGCTTCTGAGTCCAATTTCCTTATGCCTGAGCAACTTCACGCTCAGGATAAATGCTGACTTGTTTGCGTTTACGATCTTTCCGCTCAAACTTTACATAACCATCAATGGTAGCAAAGAGAGTGTCGTCCTTACCGATACCACAGTTTTTACCAGGGTGGAATTTAGTTCCTCTTTGACGGACAATGATGTTCCCAGCAAGAACGAATTGACCGTCTCCCCGTTTCACACCTAAGCGTTGTGCATTACTGTCACGACCGTTACGAGAACTACCTACCCCTTTTTTGTGGGCAAATAGCTGGAGATTCATTTTTAACATGGAGTCCACCTCCTCCGCTTAATCCTTACATATTCCTCACCATAGGTTTCCTGAATACTTTCCATTCCTAAAACCATGGTCTTTAAAATCCATTGGGCTTGTTCTAGAGTCCGAGGCTCCAATTCAGGGAGAGTACAGCATAGGTACCCTTCTGGGTCCTCTACCTCAACCTCCGGTTTCATGGGTAGGAAATATTCCAAGCCATTGACTGCTGAGATACTTAACGCTGATATGGCGGCACAGACTATATCCCTTCCGTACTCGGCATATCCCGCGTGCCCATGAAGTACAAATTTACGAATTCTTTGGCTTTCATCTAGCCAAAGTTCTAAGATAATTCCTTGTTTACTCATCTTAAGCTTGAATGGCCTCAACCACTACTTTAGTATAGGGTTGGCGATGACCTTGTTTACGGCGATAGTTTTTCTTAGGTTTGTATTTGAAAACAATAACCTTTTTACCTTTACCATGCTCAACAACTTTAAGCACAGCTTTAGCACCGTCAACAACAGGAGTACCTACTTTAACTTCCCCATCCTTTTCTACTAAAAGGACTTTATCGATAGTTACAGTATCTCCTACATTGGCATCGAGCTTTTCCACGAAAAGAGTTTGACCTTGTTCAACGCGGAATTGCTTACCCCCGGTTTCGATAATTGCGTACATTTTTACACCTCCCAATCCCAGACTCGCCTAAGCAGGCCGGATTATTTTAAATCCCGTTTAACGCCTGTTTCGAGCGGTTGAGGTGAGAGTCACCACATTTAGTTATTTTAGCATCATATACATAGAACTGTCAATTCTTAGCGAACAATTCTTTTTTGAATTATAATTGTTCATAATAGTCTTCTGGAAATAATTACAAAACAAAGTTTTTATGTTATAATATTTTCACACGAATGAGGTGATATCAAATGCAGTTGGAAGATATCATTAGGTTTTGGAAGGACTCTTCAGAAAAAGACTATTCTACGATGCTCAATTTGTTTAATAGTAAAGATTACCACTGGAGTCTTTTCCTTGGACATTTAGTTATAGAAAAGCTACTTAAAGCCTTATACGTCAAAAATGTTGGTGAAGA
>JAAZLD010000369.1 GCA_012799495.1 Desulfitobacterium sp.
TGGAGGGAGTTCACACAACTATACCGTTTCACTTAAAAGTCTTAGATAATGCTTTCTTCCGTAGAGGAGAAGTCTACACCAACTTTATTCAAAGGAGAATATTGGGAGAATAGACTACTTCATCTTTGCCATGATATTATTCTTTTGTTATAATGACGAAAGGACATGGGATATTTAGTTGATTTGAGGTGAGAAAATGGAGAGAAACGATATAGAGAATTCCATAGGCACCATTCGCATTGCAGATGAAGTAGTAGAGATTATTGCTAGCTTAGCTGCCTCTCAAGTTGAGGGTGTAGCTGGTATGAGCGGAGGTCTTGTAGGAGATATCGCTCAATTACTTGGCCGGGGTAAGAATCTCTCGAAAGGTGTTAAGGTGGAAGTTGGCGAGGAAGAAGCCGCTGTTAACCTCTACTTAACAGTAGACTATGGAGTATCTATCCCTGATGTATCTTATAAAGTTCAAGAAGCAGTAAAAGAAGCTATTGAAAGTATGACTGGCTTAAAAGTTACTGAGATTAATGTTCATATACAAGGGGTCAATTTTCGCCCTGCTCCGGAGAATGTTAATGAAAGTGAAGAACCTCAACTTTTAAAATAAGTCTATATACTACCCCCCTGAAAACTCAGGGGGGTAGAGCAATCTAAGGTGGTGTGAGTGGTGTTGGGCTATATTATAGGAGCTTTGTTGATTTTCATAGCTCTATATATGATGGCTATTTGCTCAGGATGGGGATTACCTTATTTTTTATTATTAGATGGTTTACAATGGATGAGAAATAACCCATGGGAAAGTTTACTAATAGCTATCTTAGTATTGCTTATTGGCCTGATTCCCTTTTTAAAACCTCGGCAAAGAATTGAAGAATCCTTCCTTATGTCTACTCAGCAAGGGGAAGTCCGACTTACAGCTCAAGCCTTGGCAGATATTATAGTTCGTAGTGGTCAAAATCTAGATGGTGTTAAATTAGTTAGACCTAGGCTAAAATCTCGGGAAGATGGCTTAGAGGTAATGTTGGATTGTCAATTACTGCCTGAGGTTGTAATACCTAATGTAACTACTCAACTACAAAGTAAGGTCAAAGAGGATGTAGAGCGCTTAGCTGGTATTAAAGTTGCAGAAGTAAAAGTATTAGTTAGAAGGACAGAGCAGCCTAATCCCCAACGTTTACCACGAGTCCGTTAAAAGGAGGAAATTATGAGCCGACGATTAGCTCGTGAAACTGCCTTGCAGGTTTTATTTCAATTTGATATGAATCAAGATTTAGAAGAAAAAGAAGCAAGCTTAGACTTAGAAATAAAAAAATGGGCAGAGGAATTTGCAGTGCCAGAAGGCAGTATACCCTTTGCTCAGGAGCTTATTAAGGGGACTCTAGCTGAAAAAGAGAGAATCGATGAAGAAATAGAAAAACTATCGGAAGGCTGGCCTTTAGCTCGCATGGCTAATGTAGACCGGAATTTATTGCGTTTAGCCTGTTATGAACTATTTTATCGGGAAGATATTCCTGCTCGGGTAACCATCAATGAAGCTATAGAGATAGCTAAGAGATATGGCGGTGATGAGTCAGGAAAATTTATCAACGGAATATTAGATCGAATAGCTGAGAGTACCAACAAAAAGGATGAAAAAGATCATGGCCCTATATCTGGGAATTGATACAAGTGCTTACACAACCTCTTTAGCTTTAGTAGATGAAAGAGGAATGTTAATCGAGGAATATCGCAAGGTTTTGGAGGTACCACAAGGGGAAAGAGGGCTGGCTCAATCTACAGCCCTTTTTCTGCATGTGCAAAACCTTCCTCAATTAGTGGAAATGATAAAACCTGAATTATGGTCAGAAATTAGAGGAATAGGGGTAAGTATTGCTCCCCGGCCTGTAAAAGGTTCCTATATGCCAGTTTTTACTCCTGGGGTTGCTATAGCTACTTCTCTAGCGGCAGCTTTAGGGGTTCCTTTGTTAAAAACCAGTCATCAAGAGGGACACATAGCAGCAGGTATCCATTCTAGTGAATTAGCTCAGGAACATTTTTTGGCAGTTCATATATCAGGAGGTACTACAGAACTGTTAGAAGTTAGGAGTATTGAACCGGGAAAGCTAGATATCGAAATTTTGGGAGGAACAACAGATCTCCATGCAGGACAATTTATTGATCGAGTAGGTGTGGCTTTAGGATTACCTTTTCCTGCCGGCCCTGCCTTAGAAGAGCTAGCTCGAGGAAGTAGTGATAAAGCATCTTCTCTCCTTCCCTCGGCGGTAAAAAATCTTCAAGTGAGCTTTTCCGGTGTAGAATCAGCAGCCCAACGTCTTATCCAAAGAAATACTCCTCCTGCTGATGTGGCCAGAGCAGTAGAAGGTTGTATTGTGCGAACAATGGCTAAGCTTATTAAAAATGGTATGGAACAAACCAACTTATTCCACCTTCTTGTGGTGGGAGGAGTTGCTTCTAATCAGTATTTTCGCCAAGAATTAGCTAGAA
>JAAZLD010000370.1 GCA_012799495.1 Desulfitobacterium sp.
AAGGCCATAAAACTAATTGAGCGATTTTGAAACATTGGATACCAAAAGGGATTCCGATTATCGTTAAACATAAAACCAAGCCAGCTATAAGCCAGGCTATAGTCCCTAATATTCCACCAAAAAGTAGCCAGATAATATTACCCAGTATATTCATTATCCTGTTTCCACCTTTAATACTTTAATATATAAACTAGAGTCTCCATCTAATATAGGTCAAAAGAATCTCAAAGTATAATACCTAAAGCTATTAACCGAGAGCAATTTCTATAATTATAATTCGCCAAATCTGCTTATCTTCCTCTATTAGTACATCTCACGTAGTACAAATTACGTAGTATAAATTACGTAGTACAAATTCCGCAAATAAAATCTCGAGACTTAATTATACTCGCACTTCATTTCACATGATTGGGCAAAAAATTACTCTGAAAAGATATCTTTCCAGAGTTTCACATAGTAAGGGAGGTATTGAAAGGGTATCAAAAAAGTAATGGTTTATGATTTTACTTTAATAGGATGTCGACTGTTATAGTATAGTTCGTATGTTTTTCCTATAAACTACAATACTTGGAGAAAGTTTTGGAAAATCTATTGTTTCGAAAAAGGAAGGATTGTTGGTTGAATGTGATGGGTAAATGTATATTCCTATGTTTTTTGCAACGAACAACCATAAACCATTGTCTTTAGTATAAGGTCTGACCATCTACAATGCTGTGATCTAGATCCTAACTTGATATGCTATTATTAACTTAAGTGTCGATATTTTATAGGGTAATGAATTTACACCGAGTAAAGATTCTTCACCTTATAATACGCTTACACTACTAGTTATACTTTTCACGTATTCCACAAAAAAATCACTCTGGAAAGAGTGCTTTCCAGAGTTTCCAAAATAGTAAGGGAGGTATTGAAAGGGTATCAAAAAAGTAATGGTTTATGATAAGTAGGTTTAATAGGGTGACTGGTTGTTGAAGTTTCGAATAATGTTATTTATAGGCTATGATACTTGGAGAAAACTATGGAACATCTAATTGTTTTTCTGTGGAATATCTAGTTGTTTCATTATGGAGTGTTTAATCGTTTGAAAATGAAATGATTGTTATTGATACAAAAGGTAGAGTGTATCTAAAATGCTTTTTTGCAACGAATAACCATAAACCATTTGTCTTTAGTATAGGTTTTTTTCACCATCAATTCCGTGATCTGGATCCTTATTCCATATGCAATTTTTAACTTTTTCGGTTATTTTGTTCTTTATTTTCTTCCTAAGGTTAATATAGTGAGACCCCTGGCTCCTTCTATACGAAGAATCCAGGGGTTTCTATTTATGAAAGGGAGATAAGTTCTCGAAAAAGGAAACATTTACATTAAAGCAGTAATCTCGATTCCAATTGCGCTGAGGTAGAATAATCCTCTTCCTAGGATTTCCCCAACTACTCCACAAGTTAGGGCCAAAATAATCAGTGTGGACTGAGGTTGGGCATCTTTTTGACGACCCATCATGAATAGGAGTGCTAAGGGAACAATCCAGCCAACTAAAGCTCTAACCCAGAAGATAGGACTTTGGAGTAAAAATTGGGCGGTAGCTGCTCCTTCAGGAGTAACCTTGAGGAAGGAGAAATAAAGAACATAGAGGAGAAAAGCGGCAAATACACTACCTAATGCCCAATTAGCCATACGATTATTTTCCTTGCCTTCTAAAGCGTCCCGTCCTAAGACTAGAACTGCTAAAGCACCTAAGATTAAAGTAGTTAAGAGGAAGAAGAATATAGGGCCAAGGTTATTCCAAGCAGGTACTCTTGGAAGTGTATAGATAAGTGCACTGCTGATCACTCCTAAGAGACCTAAAACAGATGTTAAAGCAAGGATACCTGTCAGGTCACTGCCAGGTTTGCGGCTGGCATAAGCAAGGTAGACCCAAGCCACAAAGGTAAAGCCAAAGAAGAGAATTTCCCGACTCAACCAAGAAGTACTTAAATGTGTAAGTGCACGGTAGGCCGCCAAAGGCTCACCTAAGTGGAAGAGGGAGCTAAGCAACGCTACGATTAAGAGGACACCGGAAAGGATAATCGAATTTTTCATAAAACTATTATACTTATCAGAGTTTGGGAGACCTTCCTTTTTTCTTCTGCTACTTAAGAGCCAGAGACAGAAGATGATTCCTACGGAAGTTTGACCTAAAACGGTAAAGAGCACTAATGGCCATTCCCAGCTACCCATTATACATCCCTCCTAACTAGGATACCTTGTTTAGGACCAATGAAACGAATGGATGGATTGGTGATCGATGGAGTGGGCATTCCTGGTAAAGTTTTTAAGATGTCGGGAGTTAAATCTAAGTCTTCCGTAATCTCAATAATTTTTATAGCTTCTAGTAAGCAAGCTGCTACACAAGCAGGTTCTTGGCCTTCATCTAATCTTTCATGACAAAGGTTACATTTTTCTACTTTTTTCACAGTGGTATTATATTGAGGACGATCATATGGGCAAGC
>JAAZLD010000371.1 GCA_012799495.1 Desulfitobacterium sp.
GGGATGAAATAGATATACAGTAATGATAAGGAGCGGGAAATATCCCGCTCCTTTGATTGTTAAATTTTTGTGGGTAGGATAAGATAGTAAGGGAAAAATAATAACATATATGTATTATGGGGTGAATTATAATTACTTCAGTTAGAGTGAGGAAAGAAAAGATATATGATTGAAGAACTGATTGTTGTAGAAGGAAAAAATGATGCTCATGTAGTTAGACGTGCTTTAGGTGATGTGGATATATTGTGGACAGATGGGTTCGGATTAACTAAAGAAAAACTTGATTATATCGCGGCTATAGCAGAACGAAGAGGAGTTATAGTTTTTACTGATCCGGATTCAGTAGGAGAACAAATCCGGGAGCGGATTAGAAGATATGTCCCTAAAGCTAAACATGTATATTTAAATAAAAAAGATGCTCGTTCTATGGATAATCGAGATATCGGTGTGGAAAATGCTAGCCCAGAAGATATTCGTAAGGCTTTCCAAAAAGTCCAAAAGGATTTTTCCTCGCAATCTACTTCCTTTGAAGATTCTGCAACCTTTACTATAGAAGATTTATATAATGCAGGATTGGTAGGCTTAGCAAAATCTGCTCAATATCGCTTAGCGGTGGGAAAAATCTTAGGCCTAGGGGATGCTAATGCTAAGCAATTTTTAAAAAGGTTAAATCGCTTTGGAATTAATAAAGAGGAGTTTAATTCAGCAGTAAAGGAGGCTTTCCATGGAGAACGCCTATAACTATACCAAGAACCTTCTGAAAAGAGGTGCCAAAGCTTATAAATCATTAGGCCAAAATTTTCTTATTGATGATCAAGCAATAGAAATGATTGCCAGTGCTACTATCCAAGATGAAAAGACTCCTCTTGTAGAGATTGGACCGGGATTAGGAGTTTTGACTAGGGTATTAGCTACAAGGGTGCAAAAAGTATGGGCGGTAGAATTAGATAAAGAAAAGATTGCTTTACTTACTAGTCAACTACAGGGTCTTCCTGTGGAAATCATCAATATGGATGCCTTAGAGCTTGATTTAAAGGATCTTTGGGGCGAAAATAAAGGGGTTTTAGTGGGTAATCTTCCTTATTACATAACTAGTCCCCTCTTGATGCACTTTTTGAACCAGAGGGAATCTCTTATATATATGGTAGTAATGGTCCAAAAAGAAGTAGCTGATCGTCTTATAGCTCAGCCAGGGAAAAAAGATTATGGTATCCTTTCTGTGGCTACTCAGATTTACGCCCAACCAGAAAAACTTTTCGAAGTTCCCCCTGACTCTTTTTTGCCTGCTCCCAAAGTTACTTCTGCCGTAGTACGGTTAACCCTTCGTCCTTATCCTGGGTTGGAAGTGGAAGAAGAGAAACTATTAAGGATCGTAAAAGCTTCTTTCAGCCAAAGGAGAAAGACTTTAGTTAATTCTTTAGCGGGTGGATTGAAGATGGAAAAGAAAAGAGTTAAAGAAATTTTAAATCATGCTGGAATAGAAGAACAAAGGCGGGGAGAAACCCTGTCAATTGAGGAGTTCCAAAAGATAACTAAAGAGTTTTTTAGGAATAAGGATTAGAATTATTGCAATGTTTTAGTTAGTAATAAGAGAAAAAGGTCTGTGGAGAGTATCATTTTCCACAGACCTTATTTTTATGATTATTTACCTTTTTTCGCTTCTTCTTCCTCTTCTACAGTTGGGATATTATGGATCTTACCCGAATGATCTCGACCTAAGAAGAAGTTATACCAGGAAGAGGTTTGATAGAGATCCCAGTTAGCTGGTGGAATAATATAGCTGTCCAAGGTACCTTCTTCCCCATATTTTTTTAGACGGGAATAAGCTCGAACATAAATACATTTTTTCTCATTAGGGAATACTTCACACCAGCCATTATAACTACCACCACAAGCGCCATTACGTTGGTTTTTCGGACATTGAGACATTGGGCAGAGATAAGCTAATTCGAACATAGCGCAGTCTCCACAGTCCTTACAGTCATTAGTGATGACTTTAATAATATGCTCGAAGCCATGTTTGCGAGGATTCTTTCTTCCTTTATAGATTTTACGCATAACAGGGAAGAGTCTTTTATGGGGTGTAAAGGCAAGGCTATGCATTAAACGCATACCACTATATACTACACCCACAGAATCGTTTAAGGGTAAGTTCTGGCGGTTTACAGGGGTAGTAGTATTTAAGCCAGTTTTGGGATCTTTTTCATAAACGTAGAATCCATTAGGCATAGGATAGTCAAACTCATGAACAAGATCCATCCAGTTTTTGCTAAGTTCTTCACCTTTGTCGATGATATACTCAACTTGTTCAAACTTAATGTTATGACCGCCAATATGGACACCATTATAGCCCATACCTTTCATAATAGCGTACATTTTGGCAGCTCTTAAGAGACGAGCTCCTAATCCCTTATCCTCAGCAGTTCTTTCTTTATCAAGTTGGGCTAAAAGTTCGTCAGTAACTACACAGCCAGGAAGTTGATTTGAATTCA
>JAAZLD010000372.1 GCA_012799495.1 Desulfitobacterium sp.
AGTTCTTGGCTTCTTTACAGTTCTTGTCTTCCTTGAAATTCTCCACTTTTTCTACCATAGTTTTCTGACCTCCACTGAGCGGGCATGAGCTTCCAAACCTTCTTTACGGGCTAGTAAAGCAATATTTTTTCCATCCTGGCGTAAAGCTTCTTCTGAATAGTTAATGAGGCTGATCTTTTTTATGAAAGTATCTACATTCAGTGGGGAGTAAAAGCGGGCAGTTCCCCCAGTAGGTAAGACATGGTTAGGCCCGGCAAAATAATCCCCTACAGATTCTGGAGAGAATCTCCCTAAAAAGACCGCTCCAGCATTCTTCACTTTGCCCAACCAATAGTAAGGATTCTCCACCACCAGTTCAAAATGCTCCGGGGCGATTTTATTGGCTAAGTCCATTCCTTCTTCTAAGTCTTTAACTAAAATAGCTCCCCCATATCTTTCCCAAGATGCCCGGGCGATCTCTTGGCGGGGAAGGCTTGGAAGTTGTTTTTCCACCTCTTGGACAGTTTCCTCTAAAAGTTTTCGACTAGGTGAAACTAAAATAGAAGATGCCAGGGGATCGTGTTCCGCCTGGGAAAGAAGATCTGCGGCCAATTCCTCAGGGCGAGCAGATTCATCTGCCAAAATCAATATTTCACTGGGGCCAGCCAACATATCAATATCCACAGTACCAAAAACTTGTTTCTTGGCTAAGGTAACAAAGATATTCCCAGGGCCAGTGATTTTATCCACTGGGGCGACACTTTCCGTACCAAAGGCTAAGGCAGCTACAGCCTGAGCACCACCTATTTTATAGATTTCCGTTACTCCAGATTCTGCCGCCGCCACTAAAACTTCTGGTAGAAGGGTACCATCTTCCCCAGGAGGACTTACCATAACGATCTCTTCTACCCCTGCCACAACTGCAGGTATGGCGTTCATAAGGACAGAGGATGGATAAGCTGCTGTTCCTCCAGGTACATAGATCCCTACTCGCTGCAAAGGGCGAACTAATTGACCTAAGACTGTACCATCTTCTTGAGGATCAAACCAAGAATTCCTTTTTTGTTTCTCATGGAATTTCCGGATATTCTCCTTGGCTAAACGCAAGCTTGCCAAGAAATCCTCATCTACTAATTCATAAGCCTGGGTGATTTCCTTTTCTTGAACCTTTAGTCCTTGGGAACGAAGATCCACCTGATCATATTTCTCCGTTAGCTCATAAAGAGCTTCATCCCCTTTTTCTTGGACTAGGGAAAGTATATCTGCAACACTTTGTTCTAAAGCCTCATCATCACCATAAGACTTCCGACTCAAAGTGGCTATATCTAACTGGGCTATGGTTTTGATTTCCATAAGAAATTTTACCTTCCTTTCTCTTTATGGGGAATTCTCCTCAAGAAAATTCCTCCGTAAGGAATTCTTCTATAAGGGAATCACTTCTATAGAGAATAATTTCTATAGAGAATAATTTCTATAGAGAATAATTTCTATAGAGAATAACTTCTATAGAGAATCTCCCCTATAAGCTCTGACGTAATTTTTCTACTAGATCATTGATCCGCTCATATTTCATCCGATAAGAAACCCGATTAGCAATAAATCTCGTAGTAGATTCTAACATAGGGGCAACTTCCACCAGTTTATTCTGGCGAAGAGTTTTCCCTGTTGAGACAATATCCACGATCATTTCCGCAAGGCCCACCCGAGGAGCCAGTTCTATATTGCCATGGAGTTTAATGGGGAACACTTGCATTCCCTGCTCAGTAAAGAATTCTTCCGCAACTCTGGGAAATTTGGTAGCAACTCTTTGATTATTAAGCTCCTGGAGATTATAAGTTCCATCAGGCAGCTTAGAAGGAACCTTTTCTTCCGGCATAGCCACCACAAAACGGCAATACCCAAAACCTAAATCTAAAAGCTCCACCACATCTTTATTTTGTTCTAATAAAGTATCCTTACCCACAAATCCGATATCTGCCGCTCCATATTCTACAAAAGTAGGAATATCTGTGGGACGACAAATAATAATCTCCACCTCTGCCTCAGGCAAAGGAAAAATCAGTTTTCGGGATTCCTCACTAACATCCTGACAGGGAATTCCTACTTCAGTCAAAACCTTTAAAGAATCTTCGAGAAGTTTCCCTTTAGGAAGAGCGATGGTTACAAAGCTTCGTGCCAACCTATTCAGCTCCTCTAATATTTTATAGTTACTTTATAACATTTCACCACTTTACCTAGTTAAAGTGGTGGCGTATTAGTGTTATTATAACAACCAGTTATCCCCCTGACAATACCTAAATGAAGTTATTACCCCTAAATTCTTCTAACATTATTATTTGGCGCTTTTTATCCTTCCAACATAGTATTAGGAACAGATTGCCATTTATAACGTAAATAATAGAATTAGCCAGGAATATAAAAATGCTGTTGTGTAAATGCTTACATTTCCACAACAGCATAATTTAAGCCAATTATTAAACTTGCTGAATCCTCTGAATCCCTTTTTCCTCGGCCAACTTTTCCGCTTCACTAGCAGTCATAGGTTCCAAAGAGATTTCTACCCTTTGCCCTCCTTGACGGAGTTTTTGTCCTTCTTGAATCACTTTCCCTAGGTCATCACCATAAACCAATACATCTGCACTGATTACTTCACTGACAGGTGTTTGTTCCACAAGGGCTTTTAGGTTAATGGCAAAGCCTGTTGCAGGATGATCATCCCCGAACTCTTCATATAGAGCATCATAACGGCCACCCTCCACAACTGGAAACCCGACCCCAGGAACATACCCTTCAAAGACCACTCCCGTATAATAGCTAAAGCCCCGTAAAATTCCTAAGTCCAGGGAAACATACTCCTGAACTCCAAAGTCTTGTAAATAGCTATATACTTGACGTAAAGATTCTACAGCATTTTTAATAGAAGGTTCTTCACTTAGGGTCAAAACCTCTTGGAGCATCTCCTCTTTACCATGAAGGTGAGGAAATTTAAGGAGGGTTTCTTCTACCTTGGATTCAAAGTTTTCTCCCCTAACTAATCTCTCAATCCCTACATAATCTTTCCGCCCTAACATTTCTTCATATTTTCCGCGGAATTCCTTAGTGAGATTTAATTCATTCATAAACCCAGTAAAGATCCCCATATGACCTAAACTAATCTGAAAATCTTCCCTACCTACTTCTTGCAAAGCTTCTACAGCTAAAGCGATAACTTCTGCATCTGCTACCGGAGAAGGGGAACCGATTAACTCTACACCTAATTGTCTAAACTCATGACCATAGGATGGGGAATAACGAAAAACATCTGCCCCATAACAAAGACGAAGGGGAAATACACTACTTCGCATCCGAGTGTTAACCATCCGGGCAATGGGAGTTGTTAATTCTGGACGTAAAATTAAAACATGTCCTTGCCGGTCAAAAAGCTTCAGAAAAGGATTTTCCTCCTCTTCGAGAGGCTGAATACAAGCTCCATATTCCAAAGTAGGGGTCAGAACTTTTTGATATGCCCAGTTCTGAAATAAAGACAAAATTTTTTCTTCCCCTTGTTCTAAAGCCATCAACTCTTCTGGCAAAAGATCTTTCATTCCCCCAGGAGTTTTTAAACCTAAGGAAGTCCTCTTCATTTTAATCTTCCTTTCCTTCATCCTTTGTGGATACTGCCTCTTTATCTTCTGTTGTTTCCTCCTGCTCTGCCAAGCGTTTCAGAATTAATTTATACCCATCAGCACCGAAATGAAGACACCGTTTAACCCGGCTAATAGTAGCAGTACTTGCACCAGTAGTTTGGGCTATGGTAGTATAAGTAATGTTTTTTTCAAGTAATTTAGCGACCTCAAGGCGTTGAGCCAGAGCTTTAATTTCAGATACAGTGGCTATATCTTGAAAGAAGCGATAGCATTCTTCCCGGTTTTTCAGTAGCAAGATAGCATCAAAAAGTGCGTCGATCATAGGATCTATTAACCTTTGATCAACACCTACTAACTCTTTTCGCTGATCATCTGTCATGGCCATCATCTCCTTTTACTTCTATCCTTTAATATATTAAAGGATTACACTATTGTCAATATCAAAAAACCACTTGCCAACTTACTTTCCCTATGGTACTATATAGTCTATCAAGCTTAAATTAAAGAATAAGACTCTTATCCAGAGTAGGTGGAGGGACTGGCCCGATGAAACCCGGCAACCGGCATTATTATATGTACGGTGCTAAATCCTGCAGGAATAACTGGGAGATGAGAGGAAATCCGTGTATAACTCTGTGGCTTTCCTCACAGAGTTTTTTTAGTATAAAAATCTCTATTTACTCACTCTAATTTATTCTTACGCTAATCAGGTTACTCTAAATCATCTCTGAATCATCTTACTCTAATCATTTTACGCTATTTTTCGCACTTCAGTTAGATTTACCTATTTACTGAAGCCGACTTACCGAAATCGACTTACTAAAATCGACTTACTGAAATCTACTTACTGAAATCGACTTACTGAAATTAACTTACTGAGATGAACTTTTCACTAAATACCAATATTCGAACCTAATTCGAACCCACGAGGAGGAACACCCATTGATCAAGATAGAAGGCTTATCAAAAATTTATACCTCCCGCAAGAACACAGTAACCGCTATTGAAGATATCTCTCTTCACATCCCTAAAGGAGCAATTTTTGGGATAATCGGTCTTAGTGGTGCGGGTAAAAGTACTTTAGTACGTTGCATCAATCGTCTCGAAGAACCTACTGATGGCAGAATAGTTATCGACGGAGAAGATATAACCAAAATGAATGCCCAAGAGCTAAGGAAAGCACGGCAGAAAATCGGCATGATTTTCCAACACTTTCACCTTCTCCAATCTCGGACCGTCTTTGATAATATAGCCTTCCCCTTAGAAGTGGCAGGTTATAAAAAGGAAGAAATCAAAAAACGTGTCCAGGAACTCTTACCTTTAGTAGGCTTGGAAGATAAAGCAAATGTCTATCCTTCTCAGTTAAGTGGAGGGCAAAAACAACGGGTAGGTATTGCCCGAGCCTTAGCCACCAATCCTAAGGTCCTCCTCTGTGATGAAGCCACTTCCGCCCTTGACCCTCAAACAACTCTTTCCATATTAGAGTTATTAAAAAGCATTAACAAAAAATTTGGCCTTACCATCATCCTGATTACCCATGAGATGAAAGTGGTTAAGGAAATATGCACTGATGTGGCAGTGATAGATGCTTCAAAAATCGTGGAGCAAGGTCCGGTAGAACAAGTATTTATCCAACCTCAATCAGCAGTCGCCCAAGAATTTGTTTCCAGCGTCTTTCCAAATGAATTACCTGGTGATTTGCTGAGACAGCTAGCGGCTAATCCTAATTCCCAGATTGTCCGCATCCAATTCTTAGGTTCAACAGCCTCTGACCCCATAATCACAGATTTGATCAAGAGTTTTGATATAAAGGCTAATATTCTATATGGCAGTATCGATCATCTCCGCAATACCCTCTTTGGAACTCTAACTTTAGAGCTGCAAGGGAGCCCAGAACAACTGGACTCTGCCCATAAATATCTTCAAGATCGCAATCTGAAAGTGGAGGTGATCCACAGTGTTTGATTTTACTAACCCCCAATACTGGGAGACCATGGGTAAACTCCTGACCTTTTCCACAGGGGAAACCATCTATATGGTAGTTGTCTCTACAATATTGGCCTATGTTATAGGTGTCCCTCTAGGGATTATTCTGGTGATATCTTCACCAGGTCATATTATGCCCAATCCATGGATTGAACGGACTTTAGGCACAGTGATCAACATTTTCCGTTCCATACCGTTCATTATTTTACTGGTACTTTTAATTCCAGTAACTAAAGTAATTG
>JAAZLD010000373.1 GCA_012799495.1 Desulfitobacterium sp.
AAAGATGGTGTTATCACCGTTGAAGAAGCAAAAGGAATGACCACCGAACTTGATGTTGTAGAAGGTATGCAATTTGATCGGGGTTATATCTCTGCTTACATGGTTACAGATACAGAAAAAATGGAAGCAGTTCTCGATGATCCTTTCATCTTAATTACTGATAAAAAGATTACTGCTATTGCTGATATTCTTCCTGTGCTAGAAAAAGTTGTTCAAGCAGGACGTCAATTACTGATTATCGCTGAAGATATTGAAGGAGAAGCTTTAGCAACTCTCGTACTCAACAAACTCCGTGGTACCTTTACTTGTGTAGCAGTTAAAGCTCCTGGATTTGGCGATCGTCGTAAAGCTATGTTAGAAGATATCGCCATTCTAACTGGCGGTACTGTTGTAACAGAAGATCTAGGCCTCAAATTAGAAAATACCACTTTAGAAATGTTAGGCCGCGCTCGTCAAGTTATAGTTAATAAAGAAGAAACCACTATCGTTGATGGTGCTGGTGCTAAAGAAAATATCGATGCTCGTGTGGAAGCTATCAAAAATCAAATCGCTGAAACCACTTCCGATTTTGATAAAGAAAAACTTCAAGAGCGTCTGGCTAAACTCTCTGGCGGTGTAGCTGTTATCCAAGTAGGTGCTGCTACTGAAGTTGAAATGAAAGAAAAGAAACATCGTATAGAGGACGCTTTAGCAGCAACCCGTGCCGCAGTTGAAGAAGGTATCGTTGCTGGTGGTGGAGCTACCTTAATCCATGCAGCACAATCTCTTGATTCTCTTGATGTAAGCGGCGATGAACTAACTGGTGTTAATATCGTTCGTCGTTCCTTAGAAGAGCCTCTCCGTCAAATCGCTAATAATGCTGGTTTTGAAGGTTCTGTAGTAGTAGAAAAAGTTCGTGAAACTGAGCGGGGTACTGGCTTCAATGCTGTTAACGAGCAATATGAAGACATGATTTCTGCTGGTATCGTTGACCCAGCTAAAGTTACCCGTTCTGCTTTACAAAATGCAGCTTCTATCGCAGCTCTCCTCTTAACCACTGAAAGCTTAGTTGCTGATCTCCCAAGCCAGGAAAACGATGCAGCAGCTGCTATGGGTGGCATGGGAGGAATGGGCGGACCAGGCATGATGTAAGACCAGTCCTAGGAACTTTTGAAAGTCTTGAAAATCCCATGAATTTAAATACTGAATAGAATTCTGAATTAGAACTCTATACAATAAAAGGTTTCCCATTAGTTCTATGAACTTTTGGGAAACCTTTTTTGTCGTATAAAATATAAACAGGAAAGAATAAAAGTGCAAAAATTGAACATTCTACTAGATGAAAGCTATCTAAAGGAGGGAAAAATATGTCCATTATGGATAAAGTTGAACAAGGTGCTCGTGCTGTAGTTCAAGGAATTGTCGATCGGGAACCAGCTAACTACTTAGAAGCTGGTGGAATGTATGGTATTATTTCTCAAGGTCGTTACAACCTTTCCGTTTTAGAGATTATGTATAATCACGCTCAGGATCAAGAACTAAAGAAGCTCATCAAAGAAGCAATGGAGAAGTTAGTTCAGCCTTTATTAAAAGAATGTGAGGCTTTATTAGAAGAAAGCCATGCCCAAGTTCCCCGCTTTCATTTCAATAAACACCAATTACATGATAAATTAGAAATCCCTGAGGATGCCCGTCTTTCTGATATGGAAGTAGCTGCAGGAATTGGAACTATGGCTAAAGCCGCTCAAGTTAATATTTTGGCCGCTCTTCATCAATCCTATCAATTACATATTGGTATGACTTTCAGAAAGTACCTAGATGAAGGCTTAGATTGGAATTACCGCCTCTTACAACTAATGATTAATCGGGGATGGTTGCCCCATATAGCTAAGGTGACTCATTAAGGGTATTGATTGAGAGGTATTGATTAAGAGGTATTGATTAGCACGTCACTCCGAAGTCCTTCGGGAATTTTATTAGATTTAAGTATGAAATTCCCTCGGACTTGAAGTCGTTCCTTTGCTAATCAATACCTCATTTATATGCGCCGCTCAGGGCTCCGGACTAGGGAATTTGTTCCCGTAGCCCGCAAAGCCAAACCAAAGGGTAATCCATGACGTGAACCTGTGGCTAATCAAAATTTCTTAGAGAAGGACTGTATACTAGCTTATTAATTAAAAGGAGTTGATATTTACGTAAAGTTAAATATCAACTCCTTTTGCTATGGTTTAAGATATGGGCTTACTAAGTGTTAGAGGAGATTATTGTTGGTTTTCAAGATTTTCTTCATTAAGATCTTCGCTGCCAGTTTCTTGGTTAGCCTGGCTTAGTCTTCTTCCCTGGGAATTAGTCAAATTTTGGATGGTGCCACCAAGAAATCTTTTTATATTCTGTAGTCTAAGCAAGAGTGCTAGGCCTTGGTCTCTTAAGGATCTACTTCCAGAAGTCCCACTGACAGAAGTAACGGAATTTTGGGGACTTGGATCGGGGATATTTCTTTGGCGGAGGCCACCGCTGCTAGGGACAGTATAATTGCGGTTTCTTTTGCCGAATAGCATAGTATGCTCTCCTTTCCTCAAAGTAT
>JAAZLD010000374.1 GCA_012799495.1 Desulfitobacterium sp.
GAATGTATTAGTAGAAAGAGTATGTAAAAACTGTCCCACTATTGACACTTGCTGGACTAGGGAATTTTATCGAACCTATCATATGATGTTTAGCCTTTTTGAGATAGTAGAACAAGATGGTGAAATCACTGCTTCCCGCCTTCCCGTGGAATTTAAACGCCATTGCGGAAAACTTAAAGAGCTCCTTCTAGGGGTCCAGTTCATTGTTGAACATGAAAAAAGCTTGGAGTCTTGGAGAAGTAGGCTTTCGGCCAACCAGGAAGCCTTGTCCCGTCAATTTCAGAGTGTTTCCCAAGTAATTGGCCATCTAGCTAAAGATCTCCATGCCCGACATAATGTGGAGCAGGTGAAGCCTAATAGCTTAGCGCGGCGGCGGCGTCAATTTTTAGATGTAGGAGTTGCTACATTTACAAAGAAAGGTAATAATATTTGTGGGGATAATTATGCTTCCTTAGCCTTTTCAAATACAAAACATGCCTTTATTCTGAGTGATGGGATGGGTGTGGGAGAAGGTGCTGCTAAGCTTAGCTCTACAGCTATAAACCTTTTAGAACAATTACTAACTACAGGATTTGAGCCGGAGGGTGCTATCCAGGCACTGAATTCAATTTTGGTTTTGCGTTCTCCAGAAGAATCCTTTGTAACCTTAGATATCGGTATTATTGATTTTGAATCAGATGAACTCAAACTGATTAAAGTTGGGGCTAGCCCTTCCTATATATTAGGAGAAGATTCAGTAAGAAAACATGAATCCTCCAGCTTACCTGTAGGTATTCTGAATCATGTAGATATCTCAGTGATTGAAGAGGAGTTACTACCAGAAGAATATCTGATCCTTGTCACTGATGGAATTCAGGATATACTAAAGGATGGAACCGATTGGTTAATGAACTTTTTAGAGAAGCAACATCCTGAAAATTCCCAGCAGCTTGCCAATGGCATATTACGGGAGGCGAAAAAATATTGTGGCAATGAGCCTGGAGATGATGGAGTTGTTTTGGTTGCGAAAAAGAACTATCTCAATTAACTTAAATGGAGGTTAAACTTCCTTGTATCAAAGATTGAAAATAACTGTTCTCCCGGAACTAATTACACCAGGAGCACGTATTTTAATAGCTGTTTCAGGTGGACCTGATTCGATGGCACTAGCCCATGTTCTGAGGCGCTATGCTCAGGAACAAAAAGAGCAAGGTATTTCCTTGGTAATTTCTCATATTCATCATGGGGTACGACCTGAATCTGATGAAGAAGAAAAGATGGTTAGGAATATGGCAAGGGATTGGCAAATCCCTTGTCTTATTCATCATTTTGATAGTCAAGCTTATGCCCAAGAAATGGGTCTTTCTTTCCAGACAGCTGCTCGTCAATGGCGCTACGAGCAGTGGGAAAAGGATATGGAAGAAGAAAAATGTACCCATTTGGCAACTGCCCATCATTTGGGGGATCAAGGAGAAACAATTCTTTATCGTTTACTAAGAGGAGCTGGGACTGCTGGGTTAGGGGGGATCTACCCCCAACAAGGTAGTCTTATTCGCCCTTTTTTAACAGTAAGCAAAGAAGATATTTTAGCTTATTGTCATAGGGAAGGAATTCCCTATGCTTTGGACTATACTAATGAAGAGCCTATTTATGTACGAAACAAGATCCGTCTTCAATTGATCCCCTTGTTGGAAAAGAATTATAACCCTAATGTTTTAGAGACTCTTGGTAAAACTGCAGAAATTTTACGCTGGGATGAAGAATATTTAAGGGAAGAAACAGAGAACTTTTGGGTAAGATATCTAATAAGGGAAGAAGTAAATAATAAATATGTCCAGCCTTCTCGTGTAGGTTTAAAAAAGGATATTTTCCAATTACCTAAAGCAATTCTTTCCCGTTTATTAAGAAAAGGGGTTGCAAAGGTAACTGGTGAGCCCCGAGGGATAGGCTTTGATTATATAGAAACAATTATGGCTTCACAAGGAAGGACTGGGTGGCAACAAGATTTGCCAGGAGTAACCATTAGGATTGACTATGCAGGAATTTGGTTTATTAATGTTAATATTGAAGAAAAAAAGCAGGAATCAGGAGTGGAAAAGGCGAAGAAGGTTGAGCAACAATTTCAAATTCGAAAAGGTCATTCTTTGCTCCAAGTACCACAGTCTGTAAAATTTGATGAATGGTATAGCTGGGAAGATAATGAAGGCCAATGGTGGCAAGTAGGTCTTTTTATAAAAGAGCCAACCTGTGAAGAAGGGGAAATTGTTCAAAAGGTAGTTTTTGATGCCAAGGCTTTATTAAGGATAAAAGAAGATCTTATTTGGCGGTATCGTCAAGGTGGGGAGCGAATCTTTATTTCTGGATTGGGTCATAAGGCTCTAAAGAAATTATTTCAAGAAAATAAAATTTCTCCTTCCAAGAGGGATAAAATTCCTTTACTAGTAGCAAAGGAAGAAATCCTCTGGATACCAGGAATCAAAAAGGGCGCATTATATAATAAGGTGGATGAGCAAGAGGTTATAGTGGGTATATTACGGAAAGTTTTAATCTAAAATATTGCTATTTGGAATCCGGAAGGATTCGTTGTAATATAGCCTATGTCGTGGTATAATATGTAATATTGTCTCCGCAAGAGTGGAGCAGTTTTGAGTAAGAGGGGAGGACCAGGCTTTTGAAGTCATTCAAAAACATTGCGATTTATGTATTGATAGTTTTGATAGCAATTATGCTCATCCGATATACTAGCCCACAGGCTAA
>JAAZLD010000375.1 GCA_012799495.1 Desulfitobacterium sp.
AAGTAGAAGCCATCCGCTTCTCACCTCATGGCTAGCGTCGATGAGGTATCTTCTGATTTTGAGCTTACTTTTGCTTGCTCATGATTTTGTATAGAAGACGGGTGGAATCTACCCGTCTTTTTTGTTTGGTGATTTTTATGGAGGTGGTTCGTTATTAGTAAAGATTTACGAATTAATGATGAGATCCGAGCCCGAGAGGTTCGCCTTGTGGGTGAGGATGGGGAGCAGCTAGGGATTGTGCCACTACGGGAGGCTCTAAATACAGCTCGCGATATGTCCCGGGACCTAGTGGAGATAGCCCCCCAAGCAAGGCCGCCTGTTTGTAAGATCATGGACTATGGTAAATACAAATATGAGCAGGCTAAGCGAGAAAAGGAAGCTCGTAAAAAACAGAAGACTGTGGAGGTTAAAGAAGTCAAACTCCGTCCAAATATTGAGAATCATGACTTCGAGACTAAATCCCGCAATGCTCAACGTTTCTTGAGGGGCGGAGATAAAGTTAAAGTGACCATTATGTTCCGAGGTAGGGAGATTACCCATCCAGAATTAGGAAAAGAACTATGCCTTCGTTTGGCTGAGTATTGTAAAGAAGAAGGTCAAATTGAACGTCAACCTCGGTTAGAAGGTCGGAATATGATTATGATTTTAGCACCTGCGAAAAACGAATAATACGAGAGGGGGATTTCCCAATGCCAAAAATGAAAACCCATCGCGGAGCTGCAAAGCGTTTTAAGAAAACAGGTACTGGTAAAGTAGTCCGTTCTCATGCTTATACAAGCCATATTTTGGAGAAAAAATCTCCAAAGCGTAAGCGGAATCTACGTAAAACAACTGTTATGCACAAAAGCGATGCTAAACGTATTGCTAACTTAATTTCTTATCTATAAGTTTAAAAATAATAGGTGTTATTACCTTGCGGAATAAATATTAAAACAGATTTAGTTGTAAGGAGGTCTTCGCGATGGCCCGGATTAAAAGAGGGGTAACGAAGCAGCAACGTCATAAAAAAGTATTAAAACTTGCTAAAGGATATCGTGGTGCTAAAAGTAAGCTCTATCGTCCTGCTAATGAGCAAGTAATTAAGTCTCTATCTTATGCTTACGATCACCGTAAAGCTAAAAAAGGTGATTTCCGTAAATTATGGATTGCCCGGATCAATGCTGCAGCTCGCATGAACGGTCTAAGCTATAGCCGTATGATGAATGGACTGAAAAAGGCTGACGTAACTATTAACCGCAAAATGTTAGCTGATCTTGCCGTAAATGATCCTGCCGCTTTCACTGAATTAGTAAATGTGGCTAAAGCTCAATTAAGTGCAAAATAAGAAGGAAAAAGGGGTGCTAAGGCACTCTTTTTTATCTATTAATAGATTCTTGAAGTTTGACGAGTTTTCTTTTTAATGGATAAAAGGAAATTCAGCGGAGTGAAAATATGTTAACTTCTTTACAAAATGAACAAGTGAAATATGTAGTGAATCTTCATAAGCGAAAGTTCCGGGAAAAAACAGGGGAATACCTAATTGAAGGCTGGCGCTTTGTGGAAGAGGCTTTACGGCGGGGAGGAGAAATCACTAAAGTTTTTCTCTGTCCATCTAGGCTAATCCAGGAGGAAGAAAATCAAACTTGGGCAAACTTAATAGAAGAACTAAAAGAAAATGGCATTCCCGTCAATGAAGTAAATGAAAAGGTTCTTCGCAAAATTAGTGATACGGAAAGTCCCCAGGGAATCTTGGCTATAGTTAAGCAGCCCCGCTGGACTTGGAAGGATATAGAAGAAACGCCCCTTCTCTTGATCCTAGATGGGATCCAAGATCCAGGTAATTGCGGAACTATTCTAAGGACTGCCTTAGCAGCTGGGGTTACTCAAGTTTGTATGACTAAGGGAACTGTCGATTTATTTAATACGAAAGTATTAAGGAGTACCATGGGGGCTATTTTTTCCTTAAAAATACTTACTAATTGTCACCCAGAAGATATTCTTAGTTATTGCCGGGAAAATAAGATTTCTATTGTGACCGGGGATATAGATGGTAGGAATCTCTATGAAGGAGAATTACCTTTACCTTTGGCCTTAGTAGTAGGAAATGAAGGTAATGGACCTTCAGAGTTCTTTCGTGGTGAAGAGGTTCAAAAGATCACCATTCCTATGGATAATGAAGTGGAATCTTTAAATGTTGCTATGGCTACAGGGATTATACTTTATGAAATCTGCCGCCAGCACGGGCTTGTTTTCTTGTAAACCTTTCAATGTGATGCTATAATGCAAAGGAACAGGTTTTTAGGAATCCAGGCCGAAAGGTGGGCTCGAATATGTCACCTATAGAGTGGTTTTGGAAGATTTTTGAGGTAACCGGTTCCCCCAATGCCTACTTGCTCTATAAACAGTATGCTCGAAACAATGAACGTACAAGGCACCGTGATTAAGTTTTTAAAATCTTATATATCGTTAAAGCAATGATCAGGTAAAAGGTTATTTTCTTTCCAGGGATGCTGAGTCAGAGACTGAAAGCTCAGCTAAGAGGATACCTCATCTTTGCCAAGACATTTGGTAATGATGTTAAATTTCTCCTGAGAGTGACTTGCTGAAAAATTTATTAGGCAGGTCCGGTTTTCCACCGTTATCGGAAGGATCAAGTAGCGGCAAAAAATCTGTCGAACTAGGGTGGTACCGCGGGAGTAGTTCTCGTCCCTTTCTTAGGGATGGGATTTTTTTATTTTTAGGGAGAAACTACTTTTGAAGAAAGCTATTTTTTTGATTAAAGCTATCCTTTGTAGAAGAATTGTTCTTTATAGATAGGATTTTTAGCAAGTTTTTTAGGAGGGTTAGGATTGAAACAGGAAGTGCAACGTATACAGGAAGAGGCTCTAGCAGAGCTGTCTAAAACTACTTCTTTAGAAGAACTTCAGGAACTAAAAGTAAAGTATTTAGGTAAAAAAGGCTCTTTAACTGCTCAATTGAGAAAGATGGGCAGCTTGAGTCCGGAAGAACGGCCAATCTTTGGGCAGATTGTGAATGAAACCCGGGACCTTCTAGAAGAGGCTTGGGCTCGCCGAACTGAGGAATTGAGCAAAGCTGCTTTGGAAAAACAGTTAGAAGAAGAAAGAATAGATATTAGTCTACCAGGTGTTGCTTTGCCACGAGGGCATCAACATCCTTTGACCAAGGTCATTGAAGATATCGAAGATATTTTCTTAGGAATGGGCTTTACTATTGCGGAAGGACCAGAAATTGAAAGTGACTATTACAACTTCGAGGCCTTGAACCTTCCTAAAGACCATCCAGCTCGGGAAATGCAGGATTCATTCTATATTACTGATGAAATCCTTTTAAGAACCCAAACTTCCCCTGTCCAGATTCGAGCTATGGAAAAACTTTATCCTCAATTACCGGTAAAAATCATTTGTCCAGGGAAAGTATATCGTAAAGATGATGATGCTACTCACTCTCCTATGTTTCATCAAGTGGAAGGATTGGTGGTAGACAAGGGGATTAGGATGTCGGACTTAAAAGGAATTTTACTTAATTTTTTACGACAGATGTTTGGAGAGTCCCGGGAGATTCGTTTGCGTCCTAGCTTTTTCCCTTTTACGGAACCAAGTGCTGAAGTAGATGTTTCTTGTATGCTTTGTGGCGGTTCCGGGTGCCGGATTTGTAAAGGAACTGGCTGGATTGAAATTTTAGGCTCGGGAATGGTCCATCCACGAGTATTAGAGGCTGGAGGATATGATTCTCGAGAGCTAACGGGCTTTGCCTTTGGTATGGGTGTGGAACGAATCGCCATGCTTAAATATGGTATCGAAGATATGCGTTTATTGTTTGAAAATGATTTGCGGTTTTTGGAGCAGTTTTAAGGAGGCAGTGGTATGAAGGTCAGTCTAGAATGGTTAAGAGAATTTGTTGATATAGAACACACTCCAGAGGAACTAGCCGAAATCCTTACTCATGGTGGTACAGAAGTAGATGGGATTGAACATCTGAATAAGGGTTTGGAACAGATAGTTGTTGGAGAAATTGCTACGCTGGAACGTCATCCGAATGCAGACAAGCTTTGGATATGCGATGTGAACCTAGGGGATAACAAGTCAGCCACCATTGTTACAGGAGCTCAAAACTTACTAGTAAAAGATCGGGTTCCAGTAGCCTTGCCTGGAACTACTTTACCTGATGGTTTAAAAATCAAGGTCACTAAGCTTAGAGGGGTAGAATCCTCCGGTATGCTCTGTTCTACAGAGGAATTGAATATTGATCCAGAATTAGGAGACCCTCGCAGTGAGGGGGGAATTATGATTTTACCATCTGATGCCCCCTTGGGAGCTACTTTAGATACTCTTTTTGGTGAAGGGGATTCAGTTTTGGATTTAGATCTTTATCCTAACCGTCCTGATTGTTTAGGAA
>JAAZLD010000376.1 GCA_012799495.1 Desulfitobacterium sp.
ATCCACTTCCGTAGCTGCTTATGGGGTTGCACCATATAAAGGAGTTCTGACTCACGGCTTCCTAGTAGATGAGAAGGGACGGAAAATGTCAAAATCCTTAGGTAATGGTGTGGATCCATTACAAGTAGTCAACCAAATGGGAGCAGATATCTTGCGATTATGGGTTTGCTCTGCTGACTATAAGAATGACGTGGCAGCATCTCCTCGGATCATGAAGCAAATGTCTGAAGCCTATCGGAAGATCAGAAATACCTTGCGCTTTTTACTAGGTAATTTAACTGATTTTGATCCAAGCAAAGATCAAGTACCTTATGAAGAGCTATCAGAAATCGATCGTTGGGCTTTACTCCAATATGGTAAAGTTACTAATAGAGTTCTGGAAGGTTATGAAAAATATGAATTCCACTGGATCTATCATGCTCTCCATAATTTCTGCGTTGTAGAAATGAGCGCCATTTATCTGGATATTGTGAAGGATCGGCTCTATGTGGAAGGAAAAACTTCCCCCGAGCGTCGGGCCACTCAAACAGTTCTTTATGAAATCCTTCATGGTTTGGTGCGCCTAATGGCTCCAGTTCTAACATTTACTGCTGATGAGATTTGGAGTTATATTCCCGGTGTTCCAGAGGGCTCTAATGTTCAGGTGGAGGAAATGCCTAAAGTAAATCCTCAGTGGTTTGATGAGGCACTAGAGGAAAAATGGGATAAATTATTGGCTGTTCGCTCAGAGGTAACCAAAGCTTTAGAAGGAGCTCGTCAAGATAAACTAATTAACCATCCCTTAACAGCTCAGGTGGATCTCTATCCTGATGCTGAGTTGGAAGAATTCCTGAAAGGTGTTCCTAATTTAGATGAGATCTTTATTGTTTCCCATGTGAATCTCCATGGAGCTGAGGCAGAAAAGCCCGAGAATGCTTTTGTTGCTGAAGATGTGCCTTTGAGTATTGGTGTACAGCCTGCCCCAGGCGAAAAATGTGAGCGGTGCTGGATTTTCCATACAGAAGTTGGGAAAGATGAAGAACATCCTCATCTCTGTCCACGCTGTACTGATGTAGTTAAAAACTAATATTGAAGAGAGACTTAGCAGTATTTTCATTGCTATGTCTCTCTTTACTCTTAAGTTCTAGCAATTATTGTGCATTTACAGGAAAAGAATAGACATTTTTAAATTAAATGAGTATTATAAAAACAATAGAATTTTCATACAAAAGGGTGCCTAAGGGAGAAATATAGGGGGAGTGGATACTAATAGCTATTGTCAGCTGAGTCAGGAGATGATTTTTCGTGAAACTAACTGAGAATATTGCTAATCGGATTGTGGACCTGATCTATGAAGAAAGTGGTTTTCACGGGATTGTCTGTGACTTATCGGGAACAATCATTGCCGATTCTGCAAAAAAAAGAGTAGGAATTAGCCATCCCTTCGCAAAGCGGATTTTAACTACATCGATAACTGAAATTAAAGTAACAGCTGAGGATCAGATCAAATCCGAAGGTAAAATGCGGGAAGGTCTAAATATTGCCATTATTTTAGATGGTAAAAAACAGGGCACTTTCGGTGTAGCTGGACCATTAGAAGTAGTAACTCCAGTGGCTAGGGTGGCAGCAGCGATGATCGCTTCTTTGATAAGAGATGAGGAATTAAAAGTAACCCTGAGAAACCATGTGGAAAGAATAAGTTATGCATTAGAGCAGGCAGCTGGGGCTACCCAGGAGATGGCTGCTTCCGCTGAGGAAGTAGCTAGTGTCAGCCAAGCTGTATCCAAAGTAGCCCAAGATGCCACAGAACAGGTGAAGGCTACGGAAGGGGTGACGGAATTTATCCGTCGTGTAGCTAAACAAACGAATCTTTTAGGGCTGAATGCGGCAATTGAAGCTGCCCGGGCAGGGGAGCATGGAAAAGGTTTTTCTGTAGTTGCCGGTGAGGTACGTAATCTAGCTGAAGAAAGCAATCGCTCCGCTAATGAGATCAATGATCTGCTAATAGCTTTTCAAAATATTATGGAGGAAATTGTTAATGGTGTAGTTCAAAACAACACCATCTCCCAAGAACAAGCTGAGGTTACCCAAGAAATCGCTCAAATGATCGAGGAAGTGCAGCAAGTAGGTAATGAGTTGAATGATTTAGCTCAGAGTCTCTAAAGTAAAATTTGCAGTTGTGTTTGTTTGAAAATACTCTGAACTCAAGGAGGTGTCCTAATTGGAGTTAAAGAAGACTCCGTTATTTGATGAACATCGACTGGCAGGAGCCAAAATGATTGATTTTGGTGGTTGGGAAATGCCTGTCCAATATGTTGGAGTCCTGGATGAACACAGGAATGTTCGCAGTAATGCAGGTTTATTTGATGTTTCTCATATGGGGGAAATTGAAGTTAAAGGGAAAGATGCATTGGACTTTCTCCAGTACATGGTTACTAATGATGTAACTAAAATTCAAGATAACCAAATACTTTACACCCCAATGTGTTCACCTGATGGTGGAGTTATTGACGACTTTTTGATTTATCGTTTTAATCAGGAGCATTTTCTGTTAGTAGTAAATGCCTCCAATACGGAGAAAGATTTTGCATGGCTCCAAGAAAATAGTAAACATTACGAAGTGCGTTTGGAAAACAATTCTGATGAGTACGCTCTACTAGCTTTACAAGGACCTAAAGCCCAGAAGATTCTCCAAAAATTGACAAGCTTAGACCTTAATGAAATCAAACCATATTGGTTCAAACACTGGGAAGTAGATGAGGTAGTTTGCATGATTTCCCGTACTGGATATACGGGGGAGGATGGATTTGAAATTTACTTTTCACCTCAATACGCTGTCCAGTTATGGAAAAAAATCTTAGAAGTTGGAGCTGAAGAAGGAATCCAGCCAATCGGTTTAGGTGCTCGAGATACTTTGCGTTTTGAAGCTAAATTACCCTTATATGGTAATGAGTTAGGGCCAGAAATTACTCCTTTAGAGGCAGGTTTAGGATTTTTTGTCAAACTGGAGAAAGAGAACTTTATTGGCAAAGAAGCTCTACAGAAACAAAAAGAAGATGGGCTCCCCCGTAAATTAGTAGGATTAGAAATGATTGAAAGGGGTATTGCTCGTTCTCAGTATCCTATTCAAAGTGAGGGCAAGGAAATTGGCTTTGTTACATCAGGTTCCTTTGCTCCTACATTGAACAAGAATATTGCTTTAGGGTTGATAGCTACAGAATATGCTGAAGAGGGAAAAACCCTAGATATTATGATTCGAGGCAAAGCTGTCAAAGCCCAAATTAACAAATCTCTATTTTACAAAAGAAAATAATATTTAATAGCTAGAAACGCTAAATTATTAGGATTTTCTACAAAATTATCTCAAGCTA
>JAAZLD010000377.1 GCA_012799495.1 Desulfitobacterium sp.
AAAGATTTAGGTATGATGGCTATGAGCTATGGCTATGTTTATGTAGCTCAGATCGCTCTAGGTGCTAATATGGCTCAGACTATTAGAGCTATTAGAGAAGCTGAAGCCTATGATGGTCCTTCCTTGATTATTGCTTACTCACCTTGTATTAACCATGGTTTGAAAGCTGGTATGACGAAGAGTGTGGAAGAAGCTAAGAGAGCTGTAGAAGCTGGCTACTGGCATCTCTATCGCTACAACCCTGAATTAGAAGAAGAAGGTAAGAATCCCTTTAGCCTGGACTCTAAAGAGCCTACTGCTTCCTTCCGTGACTTTATCATGGGTGAAGTACGTTATAGCTCCTTGCTTAATACTTTCCCCGAAACAGCGGAGGAACTCTTCGAAGGTGCTGAAAAATATGCTAAGGTTCGCTATAACAACTATAAACGTTTAGCGGATCAAAAGTATGGAGATGAATAATTTATTATTTAAATAAGTCTCCTAAATAGTGCCAATGTGTAAAGAGTAATAAAGTTTAAGATATAGTAGATTCAAAAGGCGGTTTCCTAATAAATTCATTATTAGGAACCGCCTTATCTTTTTGATATGCGAGCATTTTATAGTATATTTTCCAATTATTTAACACAATATCATAATGGAACGGCTAAGCATCAATTATTGCTGACGTATCAATCGCTATTGTATTTAGCAAAGGAGAACCTGTGTATTTGAATAGTATTGATAAAATTATTATAAAGGTATTGATTAAGCTTTAGGAAGGAAAGAAGTTAATGGATAAGAATGATATAATTGCCAGGCTTAATTGGTTTTATAGCTTAGAAATTAATCAGGTAGAGATCTATAAATCTCAAAGTGAACGTTTCCAGGGGGAATATGCTGGGCATGTTTTTAAACGGGTAGCTCTAATCGAGGAAGGTCATGTAGATAATATTGCCGAGAAAATACGTATACTAGGAGGAACTCCTTCAGCATTAGGTGAAGTTGTCTCTCCTCTTATCGGTATGTCTATAGGAACCTTAACTTCACTGACAGGTTTGGAAAAAACCTTGTTTATTAATATGCAAATTGAAAGAAAAGCTATGGAACATTATAAAAACCTCATTAAAGAAGTAATAAAAAGTGGAGAAGATCCTGAAGGTCAACTGTGTAAAATTTTACACTATAATCTTGTAGATGAACATTTACATACTGCCCTTTTTGATACTATGCGAGATAGTTTATTAGAGGTAAAAATAGAAGAAATTTAGGAGGGGAAAAATCCCCTCTTTTTCATGAGGATGAATAAGGAAAAATCTTTCCGCGGACAATAAGGAAGTAAGGGGGGATGGGATTGAAAAACCCTTGGCTCAAAATGTTCAAAGAGTTAACAATCAGATCACATGTCAAAAAGGTTCGTAAGAGTCCTGAACTACCAATTGACCAAGAGTGGGATAAACCAATATCTTTTTTCGAAATAAAAAAGGAATTAGAAAAAAGTACAGATATTGTTTTCCGGAGGTTTAAAGTCCGGGGGAAGGAAGATGTCCCTTGTGCTTTAGGGGTAGTTGATGGCTTGATCGATAAGCACCTTTTAGATGCTTTTGTCCTTCGTATTTTGATGGTGGAGGGTGTTGCCGATCCTATTTTTAGAGAAATTAACCGTAAGAACATCGTTGATATGCTTTTGGATGTTTTTACACCTGCTAATGAAATAAAAAAGATCAATACTATGGGTGAAGCTGTTGATGCAATCCTTTCCGGGGATGCGGTACTTTTTGTAGAAGAAGGGAAAGAAGCCCTGGTAATTAGTGCCCGGGGGTGGGAGACCAGGGGGATCGCCACTCCCGAAAATGAAGCCGCCATTAGAGGCCCCAAAGAAGCATTTAATGAGAGTTTGCGGACTAATACTTCTTTATTGCGGAGAAAAATCAAACATCCCAGTTTACGTATAATTGCCATGAAAATCGGCGAACTGACCAGGACTGATCTGGTTATCGTTTATGTGGAAAAGCTCGCGAGCCAAGATGTGGTTAAAGAGGTACAAGACCGTTTAGAGCGGGTGAAAATCGGTGGATTAGTGGCTGGTGATGTTCTTGAAGAGTTTATTGAAGATTTTCCTTACTCTCCTTTTCCTCAGGTAAATGTTACTGAAAGACCAGATATTGTAGCCTCGGATCTTCTGGAAGGCAGAGTGGTAGTTCTAGTGGATGGTACCCCTACTGCCTTAGTGGTACCAGCAACCTTAAATAAGTTCATGCAAGTCAATGAAGATTATTATGAAAGGGCTATGATTGTTATTCTTGTCCGGTTTATTCGTTATTTAGGGGCAGTTATTGCTGTATTGGCTCCTAGTCTTTATATTGCCATAACAAACTTTCATCAGGAATTGCTTCCAACTAATTTAGCTTTAAGTATTGCTGCCAGCAGGGAGGCCACTCCCTTTCCTGCTTTAATAGAGGCCTTTTTAATGTTAACTGTGCTGGAAATTCTCCAAGAAGCGGGATTACGTTTGCCTAAACCTATTGGTCAAACTATCGGTATAGTAGGTGCTTTGGTTATAGGGGATGCTGCTGTTAAAGCCAGCTTGGTTAGTCCTATCCAAGTCATTGTTATTGGGATTACGGCAGTATCTAGTTATGCTATACCGTCATATGATTTAGCTATTGCTATTCGTCTTCTGCGCCTTCCTTTAATGATTATGGCGGGGACCATGGGTTTCTTTGGTTTAGGAATAGGGATGTATTTTGTACTTATTCACTTATTAAAATTGCGTTCCTTTGGGACACCTTATTTAAGTCCAATTGCCCCATTTAAAGTACGAGCATTTTTACAAGATACTTTTGTGCGAGCCCCTTGGTGGGCTTTGAAAAAAAGACCCCAGCTTATTGATATAGAAGACCCAAATTCAAAGGGGAGAAAATAGATGGAACGTATTTCTACCCACCAATTTATTAAGCTAGCTGCTGCTCTGGTACTTGGCCAAAGCTTTTTGTCTGCAGGATCTTTATCTACTATGATCGCAGGGAGAGATGGTTGGATAGCTACTTTTTTGGGCTTTTTAGCAGGTATTCCCTTTATTTTGCTTGCCTTATCGATCTCCTTTAGATACCCTGGAAAAAATTTTTTACAAATAACTGAACAGGTCCTTGGAAAATGGCTTGGGAAAATAATTGGAGTTATCTATATTTTATTAACTATCCGTTTTGGTACCTTGATTGTCAGTCAAGGGGTAGATATGTATACAAGGACAGTTTTACCAATTATGTCTCATTACGTAATTGTTCTTGGGATATTGCTAATAATTATTTACCTTTTTTATAGTGGGATTGAAGTACTGGGACGTTTTTCCGAAGTTATATATCCTATAATATTTTTGTCTTTGATCTTTATTGCCATATTTATTTTTCCCCATTTCGAACACGGGGAATTGTTCCCTATTTTAGCTGATGGTTTAGTCCCTATTATTAAAGTAAGTGTACAAGTTTTGACCTGGCCTTTGGGATATATACTTTTTTTAGCTGGGCTTTTACCCTTTATTCCCCGTGAAAAAAAAGAACAGAAAAAGATGTATAAAGGAGTTATAAGAGCTGTTATTATAGTTAGCATTTTAAGTACTTTATTAGTAGTAGTACAGATATCTACCTTTGGGCCTTTTGAAGCAGCTCGTTTAACTTATGGGCTCTTGGTCTTAAGTAATATGGTAGAAGTACTTAATGCTATTTCTGGAGTGGAGGTAATTTTTACTTTAATTTGGATGGGGTCCATAGTTTTAAAATCCACTGCTTTGATTTTTGCAGGGTATTGGGGAATTCAAACTATATTTGGTATTAAGGGTAAAATAGCTTCTATTTTTTTATGTTTGCTATATATTTTAATTCCTATTTGGTTATTTCGAGGTTCTGCATTAGTAGTGTCAATTTGGGAAATGAATCAATTTATAATTACACCATTCGTAATAGTCTGGCTCTTAATACTTTGGGGGGGAGACAAATGGAAAAGAAGAAAAAAAGCAGCTTGAAGCTGTCTTTATGGTTGATTATTCTTTTGTTAATCCCCGTTTTTTTGGGAGGGTGTGGAGGAAAAAAAGAAGTAGAAGAATTGGCTTTTATTATAGGAATAGGCGTTGACGTAGGGAGTGAGGAAGGAAGTTATTTAGTGACAATGCAGATGGCTAAACCTCCTGTTGGATCAGAGTCAGGGGGTGGCGAAGTGGAAAATTTCACTGTTAGTGTAGAGGTAGAAAGGTTGTCATTATTGACGGAAAAAGTTATCGAAGCTTTTAATAAAACACCCTTTACTGGAACAGTAAGGGTAATTATTCTGGGGGAAGAATTAGCTCAGCAGGGAATTAATGAGGTTTTGGATTATTTTCAAAGATTTTATCAATATCGTCGAACTATATTTATGTTGCTAGCTAAAGGAAATGCTAAAGACATAATGGAAAACAAACTTCGTTCTAGTGAATTACCTTCACTTAGTATGATAGATATTTTAGAAGGACAAATGGAATTCAATACTATACCAGTGACTCGTTTGGGACATTATCTAACTATTTTAGGGAGAGTAAGTCAATGTCCCTTAATTCCTATTGTGGAAGTTATAAAACCCGGGCAAAAGGAAATTGAGTATTCAGCTGAGAAAGGCTATGAGCAATTGATTGGGGATTCAGGAATTTTCCATGAGGGAAAATTAGTAGATACTCTAAATGATATAGAAACTAAGGGTTATTTATGGCTAAATGATGAGGTATCGGGTCGCTATATTTTAATAGAATCTGATAAATTTAGAGTGGTAGCTAGGGTAACAAGTTCCAAAACAAAGTATAAAGTTAAAGAAATGGAAGAAGGAATGGGGATTACCTTCCGAATCAAGACCCAGGCTTTTCTGAGTGAAGTGGTGGAAAAAGGGGAAGGTAAAGGTATTAAAGGTATTAAGGAATGGGAAGATTTTGTCAAAGAAGTAGAAATATTATTAAGAGAAGCTATTCAAAAGGAATGTGAAGAAGCGGTAGAAAAAAGTAAAGATATAGAAATGGATTTTATAGGGATTGGTCGGAAAATCGAAATGAAGAATCCGAAATATTGGAAAGAAATAAAGGATACTTGGCCGGAGGAGTTGGTAGATTTTCCTGTAGAATATGATATTCATATTGATATTAACCAAACTGGATTGAGTCGTAGCGGGCCTGGAAGTTTTAATAAATAGTTTCGACAAATAGTTATACCAAGTAAACCCCTTGGGGCTCTAGGTTTTTATCAGCGTGATTCTATGAAAGTATTATGATATAATTATTAGTATTACCTCTATTAAATTTGGAGGAACCATATATGCTAAGCTTAAATAATCGGCTTATAGAGTATGAAAAGGAAGGACTTCTCTCTTTTCATACACCTGGACATAAAGGAAAAGCTGAATTTTTTGTAGATCTTCACTTTCCTGCTCATGACTTAACAGAACTACCTGGGTTGGATATGCTTCATGCTCCTGAAGGTGTTATAAAAAGAGCCCAGGAGAGAGCTAGTGAAATTTACGGAAGTGAAAGTAGTTTTTTTTTGGTTAATGGAGGAACAGTAGGTAACCAAGGGATGTTCATGGCTCTTGCTGATTCTAGGGGTTCTTCTCCAGGTAAGGTGTTAGTAGAGCGTCAATCTCATCGCTCCGTGATGGGTGCCTTAGTGTTATCTGGTTTAGAGCCTGATTATATTAGGAGCATAGTGCATCCTGAATTTAAGGTCCCCTTAGGAATTGCCTGGGAAGGACTTAATAAATTGCCCTCTTATAGTGCAATTCATCTAACATACCCAAGTTATTATGGCACTGTAATTGATCTTGCTCAAATCATTAAAGAGCGTGAGGAATATTCTCCTCAAATGAGTGTGCTAGTGGATCAAGCTCATGGTGCTCATTTTCTTCATGATCTTTTTCCTGCGGGAGCATTAGAATTAGGGGCAGACATAGTAATGCATAGTATTCATAAAACTCTTAGTGCCTTGACTCAGGGGGCAATGCTACATATGCAAGGTCCTCGTATATCATTGGCAGCTCTTAAAAGGTCTTTAGAAATGCTCCAATCATCCAGCCCTAATTATTTAATGATGGCTTCTTTAGAAAGAGCAGTAGAAACTGCGTTAAATAGGAAGCCTTGGGAATTGCTTTATGAAGCAGTAGAGGAATTGCATTATCGAGCTGGTAAGGTGGTTCGAATCTTAAATAAAGAAGATGAGGGTAAGTATGGAATTAAAGAATTAGATTGGTCGAAGATTTTTGTTAATACCTCTTCCCTGGGTATTGGAGCTTATCAGGCGGTGGAATTTTTACGTAACAAATATAAAATTCAGTCAGAATTTTGGGATGAAGAAAATATTCTATTTTATTTAGGAATAGGTAATACTCCTGAAGAGGTCCAACAGCTTACCCAAGGGTTATTAGATTTAGAAAAGTTAAAAGGACAAAGTTCGAAGGTAGGATTTTCACCTCAAGAGGAATCTTTACAGGATATTTGGCTAAGTGGCAAGGGTTTTTTACCTCCAAGAAGACTTACCCCAAGGGAAGCTTTTATAGCTCCTAAGGTTAAAGTTCCTTTAAAAGAAAGTATAGGGAAAATTGTTGGTGAGAGCATATCTCCTTATCCTCCAGGTATTCCCTTAATTGTAATGGGGGAAGAAATGACCCAGGATATACTAGAAATAATCCTTGCTCATAAGGGAAAATGGCAGGGATGGGAAGAACCTCTGAAAAGTATTTGGGTTATAGAGGAGGGATAAAATGCATCCACTAGAACTTTTAAATACAGCAGCATTTAAAGGACAGCTAGCCCATTTACTCTTATTTCATGGGGGAAGCTCTATGGAAAGAACTAAGAAAGGGCTAGATC
>JAAZLD010000378.1 GCA_012799495.1 Desulfitobacterium sp.
AGGTGGAGTGAGATCTTTGATTCTTTCTTGGGCTCGCCTTAAATGTTCTTGAGCGGAATTTAGTTTAAATTCAAATTCCTTAATTCTAGTTTGGACCTTTTCAATCCGTTCAGGCGACCATTTAGAATGAGCGTACTCTTGAAGGGAGGTAAAACCTGCCTTCTGGATACGAAGTTCGAAACTCTTTTTTCCTTCTTCAAAACGCTCTTGAGATGATTCCAGGTTATTTCGAATCTGTTCCAATTGGGATTTTATCCGTACTTGATCATTCTCAGCCTTTTGGGCTGTCCTTTCGGCATTTTCTAATTCCTCTTTGAGTTTTTGTTGATGGATTTGAGCAGTATACAGAGCTTTTTCCAAAGCAGCTGGTTCCCGTAGTTCTGGGGGAATCTGTCTTTCCCTTTCTTCTAAGGTTGCCAGGGCTTTATTATGGGTGGAATGGGCATTCTGCCACTCTTGTTCCAGTTGTTCAGATTTTTCTTGTATTTTCGTTAGCTGAGTTTGCAGTTCAGCTAATTTTTCTTCTAATTGATTTCTTGCTCGCTCAGCCCGAAGGGATTCTTCATAAGAATCTTGGGCTTTCTTGAAAAGCTCTTGGAGGGCGAAAAACTCCATTGTTCCGTAGTCTTTTAGCTCTTCCAAAAGATATTGGTGGTTAGAAGATAAGCGTTCTTGCTCTGTAGCCTGGGTTTGCCAGGCCTTTTGAGCTTCTTGAACCTTTTTCTCCAACTCCTGAACTCTTTCCTGTAGATCTTTTAATTCCTTTTCGGAAGGAGTATCTGCAGAGGGTTGGGCAGGATTAGGATGGTGGAGGGAACCACAGACTGGACAAGGGGTATCCTGAGTTAAACTAGCAGCCATTAAACCTGCTTGTCCTTGGAGCCAAAGCTCTTGTAGCTTAGCTAAACTTTCTTTAGCCCCTATCAAATCATGATTTACTTCATCATAAGATCTTTTTTTGGCATGGGTTAAGGATTGAATCTTCTTCAGTTGGGCGGAGATACTATCTAAAGACTCCCTTTTTTTTAGGGTTTGCTGGAAATTTTCCAATAATAATTTCCGTTGCCCTTTTTCACTCTGGATTTCTTTCAGGGCTTCTAGTTTGGGAGTGCTTTTTTCCTGATATTTTTGATATTTTTCCATTTGTTCCTTAAGAGTATCTTTTTCCTTAAGGATTTTTTCCAAGGTGTTTTGAGTTTTAGTAGCTTCTTCTCTGGCTTCCACCAAAGCTTGGACTCCTTGAAAGAGTTGTTGAAGGTGTAAAATATGGGTGGCAATTTGAGCGCGCTCTGGTTCTTTAGCTTTCTGGATCTTTAATTCCTCTTGGGCATGAGTAAGCTTCTGGGTAGTTTGTTCAAGTGCTTGAGTAAGATTTTTCTCATCTTGTTTAAGTTTCTCTAGATCATGCTCTTGCTGTTTTAGGTGATTTTCAGCATCTTCTAGTTTAGAAGCTGCTAAAGCTTTTTCTAAATCTCGTTGGAATTGTTCTACAGTGGGGACTTTTCCCTGTAGTTCAGTGACAGTATCCTGGGCTTCTTTATGATCCTTAAAAAGGGATATAATTTGCTGACCGTCATTAAGGTCTTTTTGAGCTTTTTCCAAAAGGGCATTAGCTGCTCGGACTTCCTCTCCTAAAACTTTCGTTTGTTCTTTATGAGTATTCATTCGCTCCTCAAGTTCATTTAAGGAGCTTGTAGAGGCTTCTTGAAGTAAAATAGAGCGTTCATGGCTCAAATGTTCATGGCTTTTTTTAATTTCTTGGGCTTTAGCCTTGAGTTTTTCCTCGATTAAACGATAGATATCAGTCTTAAAAAGTGTTTGCATAATCTCTTGCCGTTCACTGGAGGTAGCTGTTAAGAGCCTGCGGAATTCCCCTTGAGGAAGGAGAACTACTTGGCGAAACTGATCGCATTTAAAGCCAATTAGTTCCTCTATGCGTCTTGTGACTTCACTCCAGCCGGTAGCGATATGCTCTTCATTTCCATCCTCATCAAGATAATGCAACTGGGCCCCGGCATTTTGAATAGTAGTTCCTGTGCCAGTTTTCTTCGGACGTTCTTGTTCTGGCCAGCGTTTAATTAAGTAGCGGTGTTCGCCGATGGAAAACTCATATTCAACTATGGTAGACAAGTTAATATCTGCATAATCACTGCGTAAAGATTTGCTAGTTCGGGTATCCCCACTGGCATTGCCATATAAGGCAAAGCAGATCCCATCCAGAATGGAGGTTTTTCCCGAACCTGTGGGACCATGGATCAGGAAAAAGGAGCGGTTTTTTAATTCTCGGAAATCGATAGTTTGTTTTTCCGCATAGGGGCCAAAGGCTGATAAAGTTAAGCAGATGGGTCTCACAGGCTCACCTCCCGTGTCTCTCTTAAGATTTCTTCCATAGTTTTGTTAAACTCAGCTTCTTGTTCCTCTGTGAGAGCCTGTCCTGTCATTTGTTCAAAAAAGGAGGAGAAAAGCTGGGTTTCAGTGAGTTTGCGGTGGTCTGGGGCAGGGCCCTTATAGAGGGTAGGAGCAGTGAAATGGGGACGACTGATATTTAAAATATTGGGAAAAATAGAACGGAGCTGTCCCATAGGATCTAGGATAGGTCCTTCATCTTGGAGGATTATTTGTAAATAATCATTACGGTTACCGTAGGATTCATGATTATGCAAAATATCTTTAAAATATCCCTCGATGATTCGCACATCCCGACGAGGAGTTAAGGGGATGGCTTCGATGGAAACTTCCCCTAAGTCATTAAGTTCTACCAAATTGATTCCTTTCCGTTGATTAGCTTCAGCAAAGGAATATTTTAATAAGGAGCCAGGATAGCGAATATGTTCATCACCTGCTTTTTGGGAGTTGTGGAGATGGCCTAAGGCTGTGTAATTAAAGGGTGTAAAAAGGGAAGGACTAACTACACTACTACCTCCAACAGATAAGGGTCTTTCTGATTCAGTAATTGCTCCTCCGGCAATAAAGGCATGGGCAATACTAACTTTGCGAGCCTTTTCGGGAATCTTCTTGAGTCCGTGCTGGATCATGGTTTTTATAGCCAATTCATGGTCATAGACTTCCGGATCCTCAAAACGCTCCCGAATTAGAGCTGGTTCAGTGTAGGGAAGAGGTAAAAAGTAAACTGGACCATATTTATCTTCTATAATAATAGGTTCTGGAGGACCGGTAATACTTCCCACCACATGAAGCCCTTGACGGGCTAGAAATTTATTCCCAAAGCCTAGGCGTTCGGGACTATCATGATTACCGGCGATGATAATAACTGGGATTCCAAAATCTAAGGCAATCTGGGAAAGGGTATGATCTAATAATTCCATAGCTTCCGTAGGGGGAACAGCCCGATCGTAAATATCTCCAGCGATTATGATCACATTAGGGTTACTATCTTTAATACAAGCAATAAAATCATCTATTATATGACTTTGATCCTCGGTCAGGTGCACTCCGTGAAAGATCCTGCCTAGATGCCAGTCTGAAGTATGTAATAGGCGCATAAGAAACCTCCTCTAAAAATAAAAGAAAGTAGTGATATTTATTTAATCTCAAAATTTCTTAATCTAAGATCATCCAATCAATACATATCTGATTTATATATTCGATTTTCCTTAGGTCATCCCTTTTTATTAAGTTATCTCTTTTTAGGGTACTCTTTTTAGTGGTATTTCTTTTAAAAATACTCTTTTAATGATGATGAAAGATTTCAGAAAGAAATTATGAAAAATTATTATTAAAGGTGAAACTTTTTTGAGGAGCCAACCGTAATAAGGGTGAAGTTGAAAATGAACCTGGGAGGGATAGAAATGACAGATAAATTATATCGGTCCGAAGTGGACAAAAAGTTAGGAGGAGTCTGTGGAGGATTAGGGGAGTACTTTGATATTGACTCTACCATAATTCGATTACTAGTAATTTTGACCTTCTTTATGGGAGGAGTAGGTATTCCACTTTATCTTATTGCTTGGGTTATTATCCCGGCTAATCCTTATCAAAGTAGTGCATATGGAAATGCTAATGTAGTTGATGAAATGCGGGATAGTGTTCAGGATATTGGTAATACAGCCCAAAGTTTTGCCGAAGATATTCGCCGCATTGATCCAAGGAGAAGAAAACGGTATATCGGTATCGGTCTTATTATTCTAGGTGTAATCTTCCTTATGGATCAATGGTTTCCTTATTTCTTCGATTGGGGAAAAATGTGGCCCTTAATCTTTATCATTATTGGCCTCGCTATTATTTTAAGGAGGGACTAAGATGGGCCAAAAGATAAACACCATTTTTACTGGGCTATTTTTGATTGCCCTAGGTGTGGTCTTCTTTGCTAATATGTATGGGATTTTGCCTTGGAATTTTTGGATAAATGTGGTGGATTTATGGCCATTAGTCTTGATCATTGCAGGAATAGCCCTTTTCTTTAATAAGCGAGTGCCCTTTAGTGCTGTTTTACTGATTTTTCTTGTGGTTTTAGTAGGTTATTCTATTATATTTGGTCACAACTTTAACAGGCATGCTCAAATTACCCCTGATTCCCATCGAGAGATGAATCTAGAGGCTGTTTTGGAAGAAAGGGTAGAGAAAGCTAATTTGGATCTTAGCTTAGGGGGGACAGCTTTAAAATTATCAGCTTTAGATGATTTAGAAGAATCCTCATATTTAGTTCAGGGAAATTACCAATGGAATCCCCGTTTTGGTAAGGAATCCAGATTTCTATCAAGACATCTTCATCCTGAGCCAGAGTTCAAATATGATCGTAGTGGGAGAACTGCTAAAGTTAAGTTTAACACTAAACTAGGCTCTGGTTCATCTGGGGATACTTTAGATTTACAGTTATCTCCTCAGGTTGAGTATGATATCGACTTAAGTGCCGGTGCTATTGACGGTACATTGGATTTTAGTCAGTTAAGGATTGAGGATTTAGATATTAGTGTTGGGGCTAGTGCCTTAACTTTAATAATGGGAGATAACGGGGGACGGGCTAAGGTGGATCTTAGTTCCGGAGCTTCTGATATTACCATTATTGTGCCAGAAAGCGTAGGTCTCAAGATCAACGTTAGTGGTATTGTATCTGAAACAAACTTCGCTGGAGACGGTATGCTTTTAAGTAGCAAGGACTGGGTAAGCGATAATTATAATGAAGCTAAAACCAAAATCGAAATGGATATTTCCATGGCTGCAGGAAAAATCGATCTCCAACGAACCAAAGATAGTTAAATAAGATACAGACGTAAGATAGTTAGAGAAACGAAGTTAGAAGAGATACAAAGTTAGGTAGAGACACAAAATTAAATAGAGACACAAAAATAGCCTGCTTTTAGTGGGATGTCCCCCAATCATGAGACTTTAGGTCTGACTTTTGGGAGGCTGAACAACTAAAAGGGGCTATTTATTTTCTAAGCTGCTATCTCAATATTACCTGGTTCTCCTACGCAATAAAACTTTACTAGTAAATGCCTGGAATCTCTATTAGTGTCAAGAAATCCTTGCAAAAAATATCTTTATACCCGGGGTAAATTTCTGCCATAGAAAATCTCGGCCATTTCCTTTTTCAAACGCTGCTTTATTTTTCGTTTATGACTGGAGGAGAGATCTTTCTTACCGGTGCCAAAAAGGTAATTATCTAAATCGAAATCCTTGATTAGCATTTTCGTGTGGAAAATATTCTCTTGATAGACATTCACATCGATCATTTGGTAAATATCTCTATATTTACGGTGGATATAGTTTTGGATAGAGTTTATTTTGTGATCGATAAAGAC